>DAIQBR010000259.1:0-5937 GCA_036781105.1 Kiloniellaceae bacterium | reverse complement strand
CCCTTCGGGGCTCCTCAGGATGAGGCTTGAGTTTGAATCCGCGGGTTTCGGCTCGGTAGGCCCGGGCCTTAACACAAGGCCCTCATCCTGAGGAGCCTCGCCCCGTTTGTTTGGGGCGAGGCGTCTCGAAGGACGAGGGCCGTAGTGCCGCCCCAAAGCTCGCAGTGGTGTGGCCGGCAGACCGGTAGTTGCCAACTGTGAACACTTCAGCACTGGCCGCGGCGCGCCTTGTCGGCTATGACAGGGCTCGCTTTTCTGGAGGCAAAGCCGTGCTGGAAACCCTGCTGAAGCACAATGTCGCCTGGGCGGCCGAGCGGGTCGCGCAGGACCCCGGCTATTTCAAGCGTCTCGCCGACATCCAGAGGCCGCACTACTTCTGGATCGGCTGCGCCGACAGCCGCGTGCCCGCCAACGTCATCGCCGGCCTGGAGCCGGGCGAGGTTTTCGTGCACCGCAACGTCGCCAACCTGGTGAATCCCGGCGACCTCAACTGTCTCTCGGTGCTGCAGTTCGCCGTCGAGAATCTTCAGGTGCGCGAGATCATCGTCACCGGGCACTACGGCTGCGGCGGCATCCAGGCCGCCGTCGACGGCGAGCGCCACGGCCTGATCGACCACTGGCTGCAACCGATCCGCGACACCGCGCATCATTGCCACGCGGAGCTCGACAAGCTCGCGGACCACCACGCCCGGCTCGACCGTCTGTGCGAACTGAACGTCATCGCGCAGGTGAAGCGCGTCGCCCAGACGCCCATCGTGCAGGATGCCTGGGGCCGCGGCCAGGACCTGCTGGTGCACGGCCTGGTCTACGGGCTGAAGGACGGCCGCCTGCGCAACCTCGGCTGCACCCTGGACGGTCCGCGGGCGGCCGACGCCATCAAGTTTTAGGTTCAAGAAGAACAGAGGGAGGAAGTCGTGAAGGTAGGCACATTCCGGGTGGACGGCGAACGCCGCGTCGGGCAACTGGACGAGGCGGCGGGCCATGTCCGCCCATTCGCGCTGGAGCGCGCCGCGGCCGACCGCGGTGTCGAGGCGCTGGCGCGCCTGGCGGCCGAAGGCCTGCCGCTGCCGGAACTGGGCGACCCGGTCGCGCTTTCCGACATCGAGCTGGAGGCGCCGATCCCGCGCCCGCGGCGCAACATCTTCTGCGTCGGCAAGAACTACCACGACCACGCCCAGGAGTTCGCCTCCTCCGGCTTCGATTCCTCGGCGGCGGCGGGCGCCGTGCCCAAGGTGCCGATCATCTTCTCCAAGGTGCCGGAATCGGTGATCGCCGCCGGCCAGCCGATCCTGATGGATTCCAAGGTGGACCCCGCGGTCGACTACGAGGTCGAGCTGACGGTGATCATCGGCAAGGGCGGGCGCGGCATCACCAAGGCCAAGGCGCTGGACCACGTCTGGGGCTACACCATCGTGAACGACGTGACCGCGCGCGACCTGCAGGGCCGCCACAGCCAGTGGCTGATCGGCAAGTCGCAGGACACCTTCTGCCCCATGGGCCCCTGGGCGGTCACGGCGGACGAGATCGACCTGTCCAACACGCCGGTGCTGACCTTCGTGAACGACGAGAAGCGCCAGGACTCCAACACCGGCCTGCTGATCTTCGACGTGCCGACCATCATCGAGACGCTGTCGGCCGGCATCACCCTGCTGCCGGTAGACGTCATCGCCACGGGCACGCCCGCCGGCGTCGGCATCGGCTTCAAGCCGCCGCGCTACCTGGGCCACGGCGACGTCGTGCGCTGCGAGATCGGCGGCATCGGCGCGCTGGAGAACCGCCTCGTCGACCGCGCCAAGGAGTCTGCCGCGGCCGACTGACGAGGCTTGGTGCCGGGGGCGGTTGCGCTAGACTGGCCGCCGTCCGACAACGGGGCAGGCGGCGGCAGCGCAGACCATGGCCGATGAACCTCTGCTGAAACGCGGCCTCAACCTGCCGCTGCTGGTGCTCTACGGGCTGGGCACGACGATCGGCGCGGGGATCTATGCCCTGGTCGGCGTGGTCGTCGGCAGCGCCGGCCTGCACGCGCCCTTCGCATTTCTGCTCTCCGCGGCGCTGGTCGCGTTTTCCGCCTTCTCCTTTGCCGAAATGTCGTCCCGCCTGCCGCGCAGCGCCGGCGAGGCGGTCTATGTCCACGCGGGCTTCGGGCTGCGCTGGCTGGCGCTGGCCGTCGGCCTGCTGGTGATCCTGGCCGGCATCGTGTCCTGCGCCACCCTGGCGCGCGGCTTCGCCGGCTATTTCCAGGAGCTCGTCGACCTGCCGGCCTGGCTCGGCATCGTCCTGGTCGTCATCCTGCTCGGCGCGGCGGCGGCATGGGGCATCACCGAGTCGGTGGCGCTGGCCGGCATCATCACGCTGGTCGAAACGGCGGGGCTGCTCTTCGTCGTGTGGAGCGGGCGCGAGGCCTTCACCCTGCTGCCCGGGCGCTGGATGGAGATCGTGCCGCCGCTGGAAGGCGGCGTCTGGCTCGGCATGCTCTCCGCCGTGGTGGTGGCCTTCTATGCCTTCATCGGCTTCGAGGACATGGTCAACGTCGCCGAGGAAGTGAAGGACGTCGAGCGGACGCTGCCGAAAGCGATCCTGCTCACCCTCGCCCTGACCTCGCTGCTCTACTTCCTGGTCGGCCTGGTGGCGGTTCTGGCGGTGCCGGCCGCAGAACTGGCGGCGAGCGACGCACCGCTCGCCCTGCTGGTCCGGCAGACGACCGGCGGCTCCGGCGCCTGGATCAGCCTCGTCGCCGTGATCGCGGTGCTCAACGGCGCCCTGATCCAGATCATCATGACCGCCCGCGTGCTCTATGGCCTCGGCGCGCAAGGCTGGCTGCCGCGCTTTTTCGCCCTTGTCCATCCGCGCCGGCGCACGCCCGTCCTGGCGACAGCGATGGTCTGCGCGGCGATTTTCGTCTTCTCCCTGGCGCTGCCGCTGGAGACCCTGGCACGGGGCACGTCGCTGGTGACGCTGACGGTGTTTTCCGTGGTGAACCTGGCGCTGTGGCGCCTGAAAGGCCGCGTTCCCGCGCCGCCCGGCGCCGTCGTCTACCCGCGCTGGATCAGCCTCTGCGGCTGCGCGGTCTGTGCCGTGGTTCTGGTGCTGGAAGTCCTGCGCCTGGCCGCATAAGCCCGGCAGGCCGGGCCCTGCGGGGTCACGGGGCGAGGCGCGCCTCGGCGACCAGGGGCAGGTGGTCGGAGGCCTTCACGGTGGCATCGTCGCGGAGGACCTCGGCCTCACCCAGTTCCCACTCGGCCGAGAGATAGATGCGGTCGAGGCTCAGCATCGGCGTGCGCACCGGGTAGGTCGGCTTGCGCACGGCGGTGGGAAAGCGCCCGGCCAGGATCTCCGAGGCGCGGGTCTTTGGGCGCAGCATGTTGAAGTCGCCGAGCAGGGCGGTGGGCAAATGCGGGCCGTCTGCCGGTTGGAGGGCGTCGACCAGACGCTGGGCCTGACGCTCGCGCTCCCAGGTCGCGAGGCCGAAGTGGAGGGAGACCACCGAGATCGCCGCGCCGCCCATTTCGACTTCCGCAAGTATGGCGGCGCGCGGCACGTGTCCTCTGACCTTGAGATCGATCCACTGCGTCCGGCGCAGCGGCAGGCGGGTGAGGATCGCATTGCCGAAACGCGTGCGCAGGGGGTCGCGCACCAACCCCTCGACGACCTCGTAGTCGGTGTTTTCGCGCAGGAAGGCGAAGACGTCGGTGCGGTCATGGCTCTGGCGGTGCCAGCCGACTTCCTGCAGGCCGATGACGTCGGCATCGATCGTGCGCAGGACCGAGAGCGTGCGGTCCAGGTCGAAGCGGCCGTCGGTGCCGATCCCGTAGTGGATGTTCCAGGTCGCCAGCTTCAGGCAGCCGTCGGCCCGGCTGTCGCGGTCGGCCATCTCTGCGCTTGTTCCCTCTGGGCTCCGGAGGCGTCGGTTTATCAAGTGACTAAGCAACAAATGGTTCCGCTGTAAACCGACGGTTCCGGGGCTGTCCAATCCGGGGCATCTCGACGGCGGACCAGGAAACAGCAATCCTCTTTAAATATCCTTGCAGAGGCGCAGGGCATCGTAAATGGCGGCGTGGACGTTGCGGCTGGCGACGGCATCGCCGATCCGATAGAGGCGGAAGGCGCCCTCGGGATTCCTCGTTCCTTCCTGCGGCCGGCCGGCGAGCAGCGCGTCGTAGTCGACGGCGCCGAGGTTGGCGCTCAAGGGCTTCAACTCGAAATAGAGGTCGTCGAGAGGCAGGGTGCCGTGCTCGACGACCAGCTGGTCGACCTCGCGGGTTTCGGTGCGCTCTGCGTAGTCGGAGCCGAGCGTCACCTTCAGCCGGTTGCCGGCGCGCTCGGCGGCGAGCACGCGCTTGTTGATGGTGAGGCGCGTGCCGTGGGTCTCGAAGCAGCGCGCGTAGGCCTGGTGGTTCATGCCGCCGACGTCGGCGGCGAAGAAGCGCTCGGGCGTGACGACCTCCAGCGTGGCGCCGCTCTCGGCGATCATCTCGGCGGCGGCGAGGCCGGGATGGGCGGCATTGTCGTCGTAGAGCAGCACCGAGCCGCCGATGCGCACATCGCCGGAGAGGATGTCCCAGCTGCTGACCGCCAGTTCCGCGCCGTCGAGAATTTCGGTGTTGGGCAGGCCGCCGGTGGCGACGATCACCACCTCGGGTTCTTCCGCCAACACGTCGACTGTCTCGGCGTAGGTGTTGAAGCGCAGGGCGACGCCGGCCTCGCTGCAGCGCGCGAGGCGCCAGTCGACGATGCCGATGAGCTCGCTGCGCCGCTTCACCCGCGCGGCGAGGCGCAGCTGGCCGCCGGGCTCGGCGGCGGCCTCGAAGAGCGTCACCCGGTGGCCGCGCGCCGAGAGCACCCGCGCCGCCTCCAGCCCGGCCGGGCCGGCGCCGACCACCACCGCGCGCCTCGCAGCGGGTGCCTTGCGCAGCACGTGGGGCATGGTGGCCTCGCGTCCCGTCGCCGGATTGTGGATGCAGAGCGCCTCGTGGCCCTCGTAGAGGCGGTCGAGGCAATAGGTGGCGCCGACGCAGGGCCGGATCTCGTCTTCGCGGCCGGCGGCGACCTTGTTCACGATGTGCGGGTCGGCGAGGTGCGCGCGGGTCATGCCGACCATGTCGAGCTTGCCCGCGGCGACGGCGTGGCGGGCGGTCGCCACGTCGGCGATGCGCGCGGCGTGGAACACCGGGAACTTCGTCTCGGCGCGGACCTCGCCGCAAAAGTCGAGATGCGGCGCGCTCGGGGTTCCCTGGATCGGGATGACCTTGGCGAGCGCCGCATCGCTGTCGATGTGGCCGCGGATGAGGTTGAGGAAGTCGATCTGTCCCGAGGCGACCAGGCGGCGCGCGATCTCGACGCCCTCCTCGCGGGTCAGGCCCCGGTCCCAGTCCTCGTCGGCCACCATGCGCACCCCGACGATGAAGTCGGGGCCGACCCGCTGGCGGATCGCATCCAGCACCCGGAAGGTGAAGCTCAGGCGGTTGTCGAGGGAACCGTTCAGCGCGTCGCCGCGGCGGTTGGTGGCCGGCGACCAGAACTGGTCGAGCAGGTGGCCGTAGGCCTCCAGCTCGATGCCGTCCAGGCCGCCTGCCTGCATGCGCTCGGCAGCGGCGGCGTAGTCGGCGACGATGCGCTCCAGGTCCCAGTCCTCGGCCGCCTTGGGAAAGGCGCGGTGGGCCGGCTCGCGCACCGGCGAGGGCGCCAGCACCGGCAGCCAGTCGGCCTTGTTCCAGTTGGTGCGCCGGCCGAGGTGGGTGATCTGCATCATGACCGCGGCGCCGTGTTCGTGGCAGGCCTCCGAGAGCTCCTGCAGCCAGGGCACGATCTCGTCCTTGTAGGCGTGCAGGTTGCCGAAGGCCTGGGGGCTGTCGCGCGAGACCACGGCGGAGCCGGCGGTCATGCTGAGGGCAATGCCGCCCCTGGCCTTTTCGGCGTGGTACAGGCGGTAGCGCTCTT
>DAIQBR010000258.1:0-5962 GCA_036781105.1 Kiloniellaceae bacterium | reverse complement strand
CCTCTACCTCTGCGGCATCGTCGGCTTGGTGGTGACAGGCGCCATCATCTGGATCACCGAGTACTACACCGGCACCGAATACCGTCCGGTGCGCTCGGTCGCCCAGGCATCGGTCACGGGTCACGGCACCAACGTGATCCAGGGCCTCGCCATCTCCATGGAAGCCACGGCGGTTCCGGCATTGATCATCTGCGCCGGCATCATCATCACCTTCCTGCTGGCCGGCCTGCTGGGCATCGCCATCGCGGTGAGCACCATGCTGGCGCTGGCCGGCATGGTCGTCGCGCTGGATGCCTATGGTCCGGTGACCGACAACGCCGGCGGCATCGCCGAGATGGCCGATCTGGAAGCCGAGGTGCGCAAGACCACCGACGCCCTGGACGCCGTCGGCAACACCACCAAGGCGGTGACCAAGGGCTACGCCATCGCCTCCGCCGGCCTCGGCGCGCTGGTGCTCTTCGCGGCCTACACCTCCGATCTGGAGTTGTTCATTGCCGAGGGCGCCATTCAGCTCGAAGGCGCGGTGAACTTCTCGCTGTCCAGCCCCTACGTGGTGGTCGGCCTGATCATCGGCGGTCTGCTGCCCTACCTCTTCGGGGCCATGGGCATGACGGCGGTCGGCCGCGCGGCCGGTGCCGTGGTGATCGAGGTCCGGCGTCAGTTCAAAGAGATCCCGGGCATCATGGAAGGCACCGGCAAGCCGGAGTACGGCACCTGCGTCGACCTGCTCACCAAGGCGGCGATCAAGGAGATGATCATCCCCTCGATGCTGCCGGTGCTCTCGCCGATCGTGCTGTACTTCGTGATCCTGGTGATCGCCGGTCAGGCGGCGGCGCTCAGCGCGGTCGGCGCCATGCTGCTCGGCGTCATCGTGACCGGCATCTTCGTGGCCATCTCCATGACGGCCGGCGGCGGTGCCTGGGACAATGCCAAGAAGTACATCGAGGACGGCCACCACGGCGGCAAGGGCTCTGAGGCCCACAAGGCCGCGGTGACCGGCGACACGGTGGGTGACCCCTACAAGGACACCGCCGGCCCCGCCGTCAACCCGATGATCAAGATCACCAACATCGTGGCCCTGCTGCTGCTCGCGGCGCTGGCTCACTAAGCGGAAAAGTCACCGGCCTTTCCTTTCGGGGGAGGGCCGGCCGAAAGAAAGGCCCCGGAAGCTTGTCGGCTTCCGGGGCCCTTTTTTTGTGTGTCTTTGAAGCGCCGCTACAGCGGGCTGGAGAACTTGCCGATGTTGCCGAACAGCTGCTGCAGGAAGGTCAGGTCGCGGCCCTCGGTGGGTGTCTCGCGGTCGACCGGATCGACGTCCTGCGCATCGGCCAGCCCGTAGTGCTGGGTCCCGGCGACAAGGCCGCTCTCGTCGAAAGTTATGACCAGCACGTCGCGGTCGATCACCTCGGGCTTCATGAAGGCGATCTGCTGCGTCTTCTGGCCGATGTAGTACCACTTGCGCTCTTCGAAGGTGGAAACCGTCGAGGGCGAGCCGAGCAGGTCGATGACGTCCTGGCGGCTGTGCACGCCGGCCTTGATCTCGGCGACGTCCTCCGGATCGGGTGTGTTGCCGCGCAGCTGCACGCCACTGCCGCAGGCGGACAGGCCCAAGGTGCCGCAGGCCAGCGCCAGGCAAAGCCCCAAACGGCGCATACGGCTGCCTCGCAGCCGATAGCCCCCTGGACGACAGCCTGGGCGGCAATCGTTTGTCGCGTTCACGCTAAACCCCTCGTTTGTCCCCGAATAGCTTGATTAAACCCCCCGGCGGTGCCATTTCAAGACCCTAATTCGAGGTCCCTGCCACCATTCGGCCCGACAAGCCGCTCACCGCACGCGATAGACCGATGATTTGGAAGCGCTTCTTCGCCGCCCAGCCGGGCAAGGCCGAGGCCTGGCCGCTCTACGAGAGCATCGTGGCCCAGGCCCGCACGCCTGGGCTCTACCGCGATCTCGGCATACCTGACAGCCTCGACGGGCGCTTCGAATCCATCGTGCTGCACCTCGTGCTCGTGCTGCGCCGCCTGAAGCGGGACTTCCCGGAGGGCCGCGATCTGGCGGCGGCCCTGCAGGAGGCCTTCTTCGCCGACATGGACCGCTCGCTGAGAGAGATGGGCGCCGGCGACCTTGGGGTCGGCAAGCGGGTCAAGCGCATGGCGGAAGGCTACTTCGGCCGCCTGCAGAGCTACGACGAGGCCCTGGACCGCCTCGCGGTCGATGGGCAGGCGCCGCTGGCGGCGGTGCTGCGCCGCAATGTCTTCGGCACGCTGCCGGAGGGCGAAGGGGACCCCGAGGCCCTGGCCGCCTACATGCTGGCCCAGGCCGCCGCCCTGGAGGCCCAGGACGGCGCCCTGCTGCGCGGCGGCAGGGTCGCCTTCGCGGCTGTGCCGGCGCTGGAAGATTATCGCCGAAATCCCTGAAAACCGGGGGCTTGGCGGCTTTTTCCCTGCGTCCGCAAGGGGATTGACCCCGCCCCCTGCAGCCCCTATGGTGCGCCGCTTTTCGGCGCCGGTACCGGAGGAGTGTCGTGCCTGTACGCCCCGCTGAGGCACCCAACGAGTTTTCCCGGATTGTCACGCCGGATCGCCTGGGCGGCCCGAAGGTCATGGAATCCCTTGTGGCCTCGCCGGAAGAGCGGGCCGCGGTGGCCCGCCGCCTGGGAATCCTCGCGGTGGACCGCCTGGCGGCGGAAGTGACGGTGAAGAATTTGGGGGCCGGCCAGTTCCGCGTCGAGGGGACTTGGCAGGCCGAGGTACAGCAGGCCTGCGTGGTGACCCTGGAGCCGGTGGCGGACAACCTCTCCGGCCGCCTGGAGGCCTCTTTCGAGGCCCGGGAAGCCAGGGGCGCCGGCAGCGAGGTGGTGGTCGACCCGGAGGCCGCCGATCCGGCCGAGAGCCTGCCGGCGGAGGGCCTCGATCTCGGCGAACTGGTGGTTCAGGAACTGGCGGTGGCGCTGGATCCCTATCCCCGGGCACCGGGGGCCGAGGTGCCGGCGGAATACAGGCCGCCGGAAAGAGATGAGGACAAAGGTCCTTTCGCTGCGCTCAGGGCGCTGAAAGGTGATAAATAGGTTACGGAATTTCTGCGACTCTGGTCGGGCTTTACTTGCTGCACAGCCATGGATTGGCTAAGTAGGCGCTGGTAAAGGCGGCCGTCGCCTGACGAAGAGAGAAGAAGATCATGGCAGTTCCTAAGAGTAAAATCTCCAAGTCCCGGCGTAATATGCGCCGGTCGCACGATGCCCTGGCGCCGAGCAGCTATCATGAGTGCTCCAACTGCGGCGAACTGAAGCGCCCGCACCACGTCTGCCCGGCCTGCGGTCATTATGACGGCCGGGAAGTGACGGAATCCGAGGGTCTCTAGGCAGTCGCCCGGAGGACGGCCAAGGCGGCCGTCCGGTGGGTCTGCCTGAGGGCTAAGATGGCCAAAGCGCTCACAATCGCATTGGATGCCATGGGCGGCGATGCCGCCCCCAAAATGGTGGTGCGCGGTGCGAGTATCGCCCTGGAGCGTTTTCCCGACGTCCGCTTCCTGATGGTGGGGCAGGAGCAGCAGATCGCCCCGCTGCTCAACGGTCGCAAGGCGCTGCGCGACGCCACCACCGTGAAGCACACCGACGACGTCGTGAGCAGCGATGCCAAGCCGTCGGTGGCGCTGCGCGGCGGACGCCAGTCCAGCATGCGCCTGGCAATCGACGCGGTGCAGGCCGGCGAGGCGGGCTGCGTCGTTTCCGCCGGCAACACCGGCGCCCTCATGGCCATGGCCAAGTTTGTGCTGAAGACGCTGCCGGGCATCAACCGGCCGGCCATTGCCTCCTTCTTCCCCACGCTGCGCGGCGAGTCGGTCATGCTCGACCTCGGCGCCAATGTGCAGTGCGACGCGCAGAACCTCGTCGAGTTCACCGTCATGGGCAACGCCTTCGCCCGCTCGGTGCTGGGCATCATGGCGCCGACCTATGCCCTGCTGAACGTCGGCTCCGAGGAGATCAAGGGCCACGAGTCGCTGCAGGAGGCCAGCGCCGTGCTGCGCGCCAGCAACCTGCCGGGCAAGTTCCTCGGCTTCATCGAGGGCGACGACATCGCCAAGGGTACCGCCGACGTCATCGTGACCGACGGCTTCACCGGCAACGTCGCGCTGAAGACCGCCGAGGGCACCGCCAAGCTGATCAACGAGTACCTGCGCCATACCTTCCGCTCTTCGCTGCTGGCCGGCCTCGGCTACATGCTGGCCCGCCCGGCGATGAAGAAGCTGCGCGAGCGGGTCGATCCGCGCGGCTACAACGGCGCCATGTTCCTGGGCCTGAACGGCATCGCGGTGAAGAGCCACGGCGGCACCGACGCGCTCGGCTTCGCCAACGCGATCGGCGTTGCGGTGGACATGCACCGCCATGGTATCATCGAGAAGATTCGCTCCGATCTCTCCCTCTTGGACCGCAACCCCGGTAACGCTCAGGCGGCAGTCGTATAATATGTACCGATCTCTCGTCACGGGCTGTGGTGCCTACCTGCCGGCCCAGATCGTCACCAATGCGGAACTCGCCAAGAAGGTCGATACCACCGACGATTGGATCCGCCAGCGTACCGGAATCTGCCAGCGCCACATCGCCGCCGAGGGCGAGATGACCTCCGACCTCGGCACCGCCGCGGCGCGCGAGGCCATGGCCCAGGCGGGCGTGTCGGCCGGCCAGATCGACCTCATCGTCTGCGCCACCTCGACCCCCGACGAGACCTTCCCGGCGACCGCCACCCGCATCCAGCACCGCCTCGGCGTCACCCAGGGCGCCGCCTTCGACGTGCAGGCGGTGTGCAGCGGCTTCGTCTACGGCCTTGCGGTGGCCGACAACTTCCTGCGCCTCGGCCAGGCGCGCACGGCGCTGGTCATCGGCGCCGAGACCTTCTCGCGCATCCTCGACTGGAAAGACCGCTCGACCTGTGTCCTGTTCGGCGACGGTGCCGGCGCGGTGGTGCTGCAGGCCACCAACGGTGTCGACAAGACCAACGGCGCCAAGGCCCGTGGGGTGCTCTCGACCCACCTCTACGCCGACGGCAGGCACCATGACGCGCTCTACGTGGACGGCGGGCCGTCCTCGACCCAGAGCACCGGCCACCTGCGCATGGAGGGGCGGGAGGTCTACCGCCACGCCGTGGTCCGCATGGCCGAGGCGATCGACGCGGCCCTGGAGGCCAACGGCCTCAACCCCGGCGACGTCGACTGGCTGGTGCCCCACCAGGCCAACATCCGCATCATCGAGTCCATGGGTCGACGCCTCAACCTGCCGACCGACCGGGTGGTGGTCACCGTCGACCGCCACGCCAACACCTCGGCCGCCTCGATCCCCCTGGCGCTCAACGAGGCGGTCGGCGACGGCCGCATCCACCAGGGCGACCTCATTCTGATGGAGGCCATGGGCGGCGGCTTCACCTGGGGCTCGGCCCTGGTTCGCTGGTAGCCCCCGGAGTCGCTTTCGGGCTTGGCGGAAACCCTTCGGAATTTGCGTCAAAAATTAGTCGCATCCCTCGGTATTTCCTGCATAATTGACCCGAAAATTTGCCTGCGTTAAGCTCTGCTGTTGGTCGAACGCAAGAGGAGGGGGGAATGGCCGGTGGTACGATTACCAGGGCGGACCTGAGCGAAGCCGTCTACCAGGAGGTCGGTCTCTCGCGCAATGAATCCGCCGAACTGGTGGAATCGGTCCTGAACGAGATTTCCGATGCTCTGGTGCGCGGTGAGATGGTGAAGCTGTCGTCCTTCGGCAGTTTCTCGGTCCGCGAGAAGGGCGAGCGCATCGGGCGCAATCCGAAGACCGGCGAAGAGGTGCCCATTCTGCCGCGCCGCGTGCTGGTGTTCCGCGCTTCGCACGTTCTGAAGAACCGCATCAACGGCGCGCTCAGCGACGAGGCCCCGGTCGGGGAGGAAGCGCAGCAAGCCTAGTCCGTCAGCCACCAAGTCCATTCGTCAGTGGAGA
>DAIQBR010000257.1:5143-5971 GCA_036781105.1 Kiloniellaceae bacterium | reverse complement strand
CAGGAGTCGAAGAACCCATGGCGCGCATTCTGGTCGCAGAAGACGACACCGCCGTTAAAAGCTTTGTCAGCCGGGCGCTGTCCCACCGCGGGCACAAGGTGACCTCGGTGGAAGACGGCGTGCAGGCCCTGGAAGCGCTCGACCGCGACAGCTTCGACCTGCTGATCACCGACATCGTCATGCCCAGCCTGGACGGCATCGGCCTGGCGCTGAAGGTGGCGAAGGATCATCCCGCGCTGCCGGTGCTGCTGATGACCGGTTACTCCGCCGAGCGCCAGCGCGCGCACAACCTCGAAGAGCTGATCTGCGAGGTCATCACCAAGCCCTTCACGCTGCAGGAAATCTGCGAGGCCGCCGAGGCCGCGCTCACCGCGGAACAGATGACCTGCCACTGAGCGGCGCGGTTCTTTCCATCTCACATTACTGATTGTCATCCTCGGGCTTGACCCGAGGATCCATTCATCTGCGTGCTGTAACGGTGCAGGCATCACCGTGGATCGCCGGATCAAGTCCGGCGATGACACTTGAGAAATCACCTCGGACTCAGAACTGATCCAGCAGGCGGTCCAGGTAGTCGAGCTCCAGCGGCGGGCGCTCGCGTTCGCCGCGGCGCCGGCGCAGCTCGTCGACGATCTCGCGGGTGCGCCGCAGTTCCATCTCGTCGGGAATCTGCACGCCCTCGCGGTTGGCCTGGCCGTTGTTCGGGCTCTGGGTCTCGCGCCCCAGCGGATCGCGCTGGTTGTCGCCGGGCCTTGCGCCGACCTGGCCTTCGCCTTCGCCCTGGCCGGGATTGAACATCTACATGAACTTGTCGAGCGTCGCCTGCAT
>DAIQBR010000257.1:0-5080 GCA_036781105.1 Kiloniellaceae bacterium | reverse complement strand
CGTTGTTCAGCGCCTCGCGGGCATCGCGCATCTCGCGCTCGGCGCGGCCCAGCGGACGCGGGATCTCGCCCAGGGCGTCGCCGAGCTGACGCATCAGGTCGCCGAGCTGCTGGCGCAGCTGCTCCTGGCGCTGCGCGTCGGCGCTGTTCTCGCCGCGCTGCTGGCCCTCGCCCTCGCCTTCGCCCTGCTGACCGTTCTGCTGTGAGCGCTCGAAGCTGCGGTCCAGCAGCTCCTGCTGTTCGCGCATCATGTTTTCCAGGTCGCGCATCATCTTCGAGGCTTCCTGCATGTCGCGGTTCATCTGCTGCGCGTAGGGATTGGCGCGCAGGTTCTCCAGCATCTCGCGCAGCTGGGCGAGCATTTCCTTGGCGGCATCCTTGGCGCCGGACTTGGCCAGTTCGCGCGCGCGCTCCAGCATCTCCATGAGGTCCTGGCGGTCCAGCAGCTGGCTGTTGGGCGGCATCTCCTGCTGGTCGAACTCCTGCTCGCCCTGCTGCGCCATCTGCTCCTGCATCTGCTTGACCATCTCGTCGAGGAACTTGTTCAGCGCTTCCTGCAGTTCGTCGATCAGGCGCTCGATCTCCTCGTCGCCGGCGTCGCGCTCCAGCGCCTCCATCAGCCGCTCCTGCGCCTCGCGCAGTTCGCGTTCCGCCGTCGCCAGCTCGCCTTCCTCGATGCGCAGCGCCGCTTCCCACAGCAGCTCCTGCACCTCGGGGATCGCATCCTCCGTGGCGTCGTGGATCAGGCGCCGCTCGGCCGAGCGGATGGTCAGGGCCACCACGATGTCGTGGAAGAAATGCTCGGGGTGCGCGTAGATGCCGCTCAGCGCCTGCACCACCGGCAGGCGGCGCTCGGGGTTGAGGGTCAGCTGCTTGCGCAGTTCGACCAGGGCGCGGGCGACCGGGTGGTTGAAGATGCGCTCGGGGATCACCGTGCGCACCGCGTCGCTGCGCCCCTCCTGGCCCGGCTGGTCCTTGGCCACCAGCTGGATTTCGACGGCGAGGCCGGCCCAGGGATGCGGCGTGAGGTCGTGATAGCTGGTCGCCTCGCTGGCCTCCGGCGCGCCGCCCGGCAGCACGAGGTCCAGTTCCATCGGCTCGACTTCGGGCTGGTCGAGGCGCCGCACCACGGCGGTCACCTTGGCCAGGCCGTAGTCGTCGCTGGCCTGATAGGTGAGGCTCAGGGCCGAGCGCTCGGTGCGCTGCGGGGCCTGCTGGAATTCGATCTCCGGCGGATTGTCGGGCACCAGTTCCAGCGGCCAGGCGGCCAGCGTCTGGCCGTCCTGCACGATGGCCAGGCGGTCGCCCTCGGTGAGCGCCTGCTCCAGGCGGTAGGCCTCGTGGGCGAAGTTCTCGAAGGGCCGCTGGGTGCCGCCGACTTCCAGGTTCGGCGCGCCGCCGCTGGGCCAGCAGCACGCTGCCGCTGGGCACGCGCAGGGCGGCGCCGAGCGGCGGCTGCTCGCTGCCGACGTCGCCCGACCCGGCGCTGCCCGACTCGGCGCTGGCCGGCGTGGCTTCCAGGTAGATCGGCGCCATGCCGGTGTAGGCCGGCGGATTGACCCAGGCATCCAGGCTCGGCGGCAGCTGCGGCGTGCGGTTGAAGCTGGGCGCCACCGCGCCGGCGATGCGGCCGGTCACGTTGCCCTCGGCGGCGGCGAAGCCGACCAGCACCAGCAGCACGACGAGGCCGCGCAGCGCCCAGGGGTCGAAGGCCGCCATGCCGGGGCGCGGCAGGCGGACGCGCAGGCCCTTCAGGCGGGTGATCACGCGGCGCTGGTGGGCGCGCCACATGGCGCGCGCCGCGGCGTCGGCGCTGTCGGTCATCAGGCGGTCGTCCAGGGCGGTCAGCGGACGGTGGTCCAGGCCGCTGTCGCGCTCCAGGCGCCGCTTGCCGGCCTGCACGTCGGGCAGCGTGCTGCGCCGCGCCGCGAACACCAGGGCCGCAGCGAAAGCGGCGGCGAAGGCGGCCAGCACGGCGATGTGGAGCCAGCCGTTGAGCGCCGGCAGCACGCCGGAGAAGGCGACGGCGAGGAACAGGCCGACGACGCCCAGCAGCGGCCAGACCGCCGGCCAGATGGTCTCCCAGGCGACGGCGCCGCGCGCCAGGGCCAGCAGCCATCCGAAGCGGGCAAGCGTCCGCTGGCTGTCTGAGCCCCGCTGGCCGTGAATGGGGGAGGGCTTGGGGGAGGGGCGTCCGCGCCCGGTCTCACTCATCCGTGCGTCCTGTCCTTCGTCCAGGCGCCTGCGGCAACGCCCCTGAAAACCGCAGGCTATGTCTCGCCGTTCGGGATCTCCGGATCCCGCTACAGAACCTAGGCCACGCCGCGCGTTTGCCCGGCCTTTCGTCTCTTAGGACTTGTGTCTTGGCCTGTCTGGTCCTGGCCTTCTTCTGTTCCCAGCCTTTCGTCCCTTAAGAGCCTTTTGGCTCCTAGGACTTTTGTCTTGGCTTTCCCGGCCCGCGCCGCTGCGCGACTCGAGCCAGTCCGGCAGCCGGTCCTGTCCGATCATTGTGTCATAGTCCATGCGCGCGCGCACTATCGCATGGCGCTCGCCGCGGACCAGGACTTCCGGCGCCAGCGGCCGCGAATTGTAGGTCGAAGCCATGACAAAGCTGTAAGCGCCGGCCGAGGAGAAGGCCAGCAGGTCGCCCTCGGCGAGCGGCGGCAGCGGGCGCTGCTTGGCGAAGGTGTCGGTCGATTCGCAGACCGGCCCGACGACGTCGACCGGCCGGCGCGGCACATCGGGCGCCGGCCAGCGGCACGATCTCGTGCCAGGCATCGTAGAGCGACGGGCGCAGCAGGTCGTTCATCGCCGCGTCGACGATGACGAAGCGGCGCGGGCCGTTGTCCTTCACGAACAGCACGCGGGTCACCAGCACGCCGGCATTGCCGACCAGCAGGCGTCCCGGTTCGAAGACCAGCTCGGCATCGAGATCCTTCACCAGCTCGCGCACCATCTCGGCGTAGGCGTTGACGCGGGCGTCGGTCATGCCGACGTCCTCGCCCTCCGGGCCGTGCTGGTAGGTGATGCCGATGCCGCCGCCCAGGTCGAGGCGCTTGAGCGGCAGCCCCGCCGCGCGCAATTCGCGGTAGAGGGCGATCAGCCGCTCGAAGGCGAGGCGGTAGGGCATCAGGTCGGTCAGCTGCGAGCCGATATGCACCGCAAGGCCCTCGATGCGGATGCCGGGAATGTCGCGGTTGGCGAGCAGGAAGTCGCGCGCCTCCTTGGCATCGATGCCGAACTTGCTGTCGGCCCGCCCGGTGGTGATCTTGGCGTGGGTGCCGGCGTCGACGTCCGGGTTTACGCGCAGGGCGACCGCCGCGGTGGTGCCGCGCGCGCTGGCGACCTCGGACAGCAGGCGCAGCTCGGACAGCGATTCCACGTTGAACTGCAGGATGCCGGCGTCCAGGCCGGCGGCCAGTTCCTGCGCCGTCTTGCCGACGCCGGCGAAGACGATGCGCTGCGGCGGCACGCCGGCGGCCAGCGCGCGGCGCAGCTCGCCTTCCGAGACCACGTCGGCGCCGGCGCCCAGCGCCGCGAAGGTGGCGATCACCGCCTGGTTGGAGTTCGCCTTCAGGGCATAGCAGATGGTCGCCGGCAGGCCGGCGAGGGCCGCGGCGAAATGCTTGTAGCCGTGCTCCAGGGCGTCGGCGGAATAGCAGAAGAAGGGCGTCCCGACCTCCTCGGCCAGGGCGTCCAGGGCCACCTCGCCGGCATGGAGCCGGCCGTCGCGATAGCGGAAATAGCGGTTACTCATGGTGCTCAAATGGTGGCTCAATAGGTCTTGGTCTTGCTGCGCGAGTCGGGGCCGATGATCCACAGCGGGCTGTCGCTCTGCGAGCGTTCGCTTTCCTCGCCGCCGCGCGGCACCACGGTTTCGGGTGCCGGATAGGGCTGCGGATAGGTGTAGTCGGCTTCCTGGCCCTCGGGCGGTTTGGGTGAGCCTTTCTTGCCGCAGGCGGCGAGGCCGAGCGCCAGGGCGGCCGCCAGGGTCACGGCCAGCAGCGCTCTTGCGGTGGGCTGTGCAGAGGTCATAGGAAGCGCTCCTTTGCCGCGGCGATGGCTTCGCGCACCCGCTCCGGCGCCGTGCCGCCCAGGCTGGTGCGGCTGGCGACGGCGTTCTCGACCGAGAGCACGGAAAAGATGTCCTCGGTGATGCCGGGCTCGACGCCCTGCATCGCCTCCAGCGGCAGCGCCTCCAGGCCGCAGCC
Organism: Kiloniellaceae bacterium; assembly: GCA_036781105.1. Classification (GTDB taxonomy): domain Bacteria; phylum Pseudomonadota; class Alphaproteobacteria; order Kiloniellales; family Kiloniellaceae; genus Pelagibius. Next base: position 870 of record DAIQBR010000257.1, on the reverse strand, counting down.
GCGCTCCTCGGCCAGCTTCACGAGGCTGCCGGTGACGTGGTGGGCCTGGCGGAACGGCAGGTCGAGCACCCGCACCAGCCAGTCGGCGAGGTCGGTCGCGGTGAGGAAGCCGTGCGCCGTGGCCGCCTTCAGCGCCGCGCGGTCGGCCTTCATGTCGGCCACCATGCCGGTCATCGCGGTGACGCAGAGCTCCAGGGTGTCGGCGGCGTCGAACAGCGGCTCCTTGTCTTCCTGCATGTCCTTGCCGTAGCTCAGCGGCAGCCCCTTCATGACCACCAGCAGGCTGGTCAGCGCGCCGATCACGCGGCCCGCCTTGCCGCGGATCAGCTCGGCGGCGTCGGGGTTGCGCTTCTGCGGCATGATCGAGCTGCCGGTGGTGAAGGCGTCCGACAGGGTGACGAAGCGGAAGCCGGCCGAACACCAAAGCACGATCTCTTCCGACAGGCGCGACAGGTGCAGCGCCAGGATGGCGCCGGCGGCCATGTACTCCAGGGCGTAGTCGCGGTCGGAGACGGCGTCGATGGAGTTGGCCATCGGGCGGTCGAAGCCCAGCGCGGCGGCGGTCGCCTCGCGGTCGATGTCGAAGGAGGTGCCGGCCAGCGCGGCGGCGCCCAGCGGCGACTCGTTCAGGCGCCGGCGGCAGTCCTGCAGCCGCCCGCGGTCGCGCCCCAGCATCTCGACGTAGGCCAGCATGTGGTGGCCGAAGGTGACCGGCTGGGCCGCCTGCAGGTGGGTGTAGCCGGGCATCACGGTATCGGCCTCGGCCTCGGCCTGGGCGAGGAGCGCGGCCTGCAGGCCCTGCAGCGCGGCCTCCAGGCGGTCCAGGGCGTCGCGCGCCCACAGCCGCAGGTCGGTCGCCACCTGGTCGTT
>DAIQBR010000256.1:4646-5972 GCA_036781105.1 Kiloniellaceae bacterium | reverse complement strand
CCGTAGACCGCGATCCCGAGCACCACCAGCAGGGCCAGCCCCACCGCGCGCTCGACATAGCTGCCGGCCAGCCAGCTGCCGGTCGCCAGTTGCGCTGCCCACAGCACGGCGCCCATCCCGGCCGAGGCGAAGAGGATGCGCGGCAGGCGGTAGCGGAAGCGCGCGTCGAGGTGGCAGAAGCCGAAGCGCCTGAGCGACAGCGCCAGCAGGACGGTATTGATCCAGGCGGCCAGCGCCGTCGCCAGGGCGATGCCGACGTGGCGCAGGTACCAGAACAGCAGCAGGCTGAGCACGATGTTGGCGATCACCGAAACCACCGAGTAACGGAACGGCGTCACGGTGTCCTCGCGGGCATAGAAGGCCGGCTGCAGGATCTTCACCAGCACGTAGGCCGGCAGGCCCCAGGCGAAGGCGGTGAGCGCTGCCGCCGTGGCCGCCGCGTCGTCGGCGCCGAAGCGGCCGTGCTGGAACAGGCCGGCGATGATCGGCCCGGCGATGACGATCAGCGCCACGGTGGCCGGCAGGGTCATCAGCAGCGCGAACTCCAGCCCGCGGTTCAGGCTGTGCATGGCCTGGTCGGTGTTGCCGGCCCGCAGTTTGCGCGCCAGGTCCGGCAGCAGCACGACGCCGATGGCGATGCCGATGAGCCCCAGCGGCAGTTGGTAGACCCGGTCGGCGTAGTAGAGGAAGGAGAAGGCGCCTTCCTGCCAGGAGGCGATGGAGGAGCCGACGAAGATGTTGATCTGCAGGGCGCCGGCCGAAAGCATGCCAGGCACCATCAGCACCAGCAGGCGTTTCACGCCAGGGGTGAGGCGCGGGCGGGGAAACCTTAGCGCCATGCCGGCGCGCCTGGCCGCAACCACCAGGAACAGCAGTTGCGCAGCGCCGGAAACGCAGACCGCCCAGGCCATGACATGGCCCGGCGCGCCGGTGAAGGGCAGCACCACCAGCAGCGCGGCAATGAAGATGACGTTCAGCAGGATCGGCGCCGCCGCCGCCGCCGCGAAGCGGTAGAGCGAATTGAGCACGCCCGACAACAGCGCCACCACCGCCATGAACAGCAGGTAGGGGAAGGTGATGCGGGTGAGGTCCACCGCCAGCGCCAGCTTCTCCGGGTCCTGCGAGAAGCCGGAGCCGATGACGTAGATGAACCACGGCATGCCGGCCATGCAGAGGGCGGTGATGACCAGCAGGGCGGTGACCAGCACCGAGAGCGCCTCGCCGGCGAACTGCCGCGCCGCGGCCTCGCTCTCCTGCTCCAGGCGGCGGGCGAAGAGCGGCACGAAGGCGGCGTTGAAGGCGCCTTCGGCGAACAGCCGGCGGAAC
>DAIQBR010000256.1:0-4589 GCA_036781105.1 Kiloniellaceae bacterium | reverse complement strand
CCGACCACGTTGGCGATCAGGATGTCGCGCACGAAGCCGAGGATGCGGCTGATGCCGGTATAGCCCCCGACGGTGGCGACGGAACGGACGAGGCTCATGCCCGAGAGTTCTTAGAGGATTGTGGCGAAACTGCAATCGCCCTTGATCGACATGCGAGCTTTGCGGCGCCCCGGCTAGCGCCCCTTGCGGGCCGGGGCCTTGCGGGTGCCCGCCCGGGCCGTCGCCGCCTTGCGGGCGATGCTCTTGGGGCCTTTGCCGGCCTTGGTGGTGTCCTTGCGGGCCGTCGCCTTCTTCGCCGCCTCGGCCTTGTCGCCGCGCCGCGCCGGTCTCGCCGTCTTCTGGGCCGGCGCGCAGTCGCCGTCCTCCAGGACGGCCAGCAGCTTCTTTTCGATGGCGCGCAGCTTCTGCTTGCTCTCGATCTTGTCGCCCAGGGCGTCGGTCACATAGAAGGCGTCGACCGCGCGCTCGCCGTAGGTCGCGATGCGCGCCGACTTGATCATCAGGTTGAGGCGGGTCAGCGTCTGGGTCACCAGATAGAGCAGGCCGGGGCGGTCGCGGCCGTTCACCTCGATCACCGTGTGGGTGCGGCTCGCCTTGTTGTCGATGAGAACGCGCGGCGTCACCCGGAACACCTTGAAGCGGCTGGGGATCGGCGACTGCTGGGCCTGCAGTTCCTGCAGCGGCCTGAGGCGCCCGGTGAGCGACTGCTCGATGGCGGAGGACAGCCGCGCCAGCTTGCCCGGCTGATCGAAGGCGCCGCCCTGGGCGTCCTCGACGTAGAAGGAGTCGAGCGCCATGCCGTTCGACAGGGTGAAGATGCGCGCCGCGGTGATCGAGGCGCCGGCCACCGCCATGGCGCCGGCGATGCGGCTGAACAGGCCGGGGTGGTCGGCGGTATAGACCGTCACCTCGGTGGCCTGGCGGTAGCGGTCGATGCGGGTGTCGATGGTGAGCGGCGCGGCATTGGCCTCGGCTTCACGCACCAGGCGGGCGTGGCGCAGGTGGCTTTCGGTGTCGAGACCGCTCCAGTAGGAGGGATAGCCGCGGCGCAGGTGGGCGGTGATGTCCTTGGCCGTCCAGCCGGCTTCCTTCAGCTTCTCCTTGAGCTCTTCCTTGGCCGCCTTGACGCGGGCGTCGCGGCCCTCGGCGGCGAGCCCGCCGGAGAGCAGCGACTCGGTGCGCCAGTAGAGATCGCGCAGCAGCGCCGCTTTCCAGGCGTTCCACACGTTGGGCCCGACGGCGCGGATGTCGGCGACGGTCAGCACCAGCAGCAGACGCAGCCGTTCCGGCGACTGTACCAGCTCGGCGAAATCGCGGATGGTCTTGGGGTCTTCGATGTCGCGCTTGAAGGCGGTGTCGCTCATGGCGAGGTGGTGCAGCACCAGCCAGGAGACGGTCTCGGTCTCCGCCGCATCGAGGCCGAGGCGCGGGCAGACCTTCAGCGCCACCTTGGCGCCCAGTTCCGAGTGGTCGCCGTTGCGCCCCTTGGCGATGTCGTGCAGCAGCACCGCCATATAGAGCACGCGCCGCGACAGCACCTTGTGCACCACCTCGGTGGCGATCGGCGCCGCCTCCGCAAGCTCACCCTGCTCGATGGCGTGCAGGATTCCGATGGCGAAGATGGTGTGCTCGTCCACCGTGTAGTGGTGGTACATGTTGTACTGCATCTGCGCCACGACGCGGCCGAAGTCGGGCACGAAACGGCCGAGCACACCGGCCTCGTTGAGCCGGCGCAGCGTCGTTTCCGGGTCCTTCTCCGAGGTCAGCATGTCGAGGAAGATCGCGTTGGCCTTGGGGTCCTCGCGCAGCTGCTTGTTGACGTGCTTCAGCTTGCGGGTGACGGCGCGCAGCGTCTCGGGATGAATGTCGAGGTCGTGCTTCTGCGCGACCTGGAAGATGCGCAACAGCTCCACCGGGTTTTCGCTGAAGCTGTCCGGCGAGGGCACCGTGAGGCGGTCGCCCTCCAGCCCGAAGCCCTCCACCTTGCGGCGGCGCCGCAGCGTCGGCAGGCGGAAGCGCGAGCGCCTGTTGTGCTCTGCTTCGATGACCGCGCAGAAGATGCGCGTGAGATCGCCGACTTCCTTGGCGATGAGGAAGTAGCGCTTCATGAAGCGCTCGACGTCCATCATGCCGCCGTGCGGGGTGAAGCCCATGCGCGGCGCGATCAGCTTCTGCATGTCGAAGGTGAGCCGCTCGTCGGCGCGGCCGGAGAGATAGTGCATGTGGCAGCGCAGGGTCCAGAGGAAGTTCTGCGCCTTCTCGAAGCGCTGCACCTCGGACGCCGTGAACACCTTGCGCTGCACCAGCGTGGCGATGTCGTCGACGTTGTAGAGGAACTTGGCGATCCAGAACAGGGTGTGCAGGTCGCGCAGCCCGCCCTTGCCTTCCTTGATGTTGGGCTCCAGCTGGTAGCGCGAGCCGCCGAAGCGGCTGTGACGCACCTTGCGCTCGTTCAGCTTGGCTTCGATGAACTTGGCGGCGCCGCCGGACTGCACGTCCTTCTGAAAGCGCTGGCGCATTTCGCGGTACAGCGCCTGGTCGCCCCACAGCCAGCGCGCCTCCAAGAGCGCGGTGCAGATGGTGATGTCGCCCTTGGCCAGGCGCATACACTCGGCGATCGAGCGCGTCGCGTGGCCGACCTTGAAGCCCATGTCCCACAGCAGGTAGAGGATTTCCTCGACGACCTGCTCGCTGCGCGGCGTCAGCTTGTAGGGCAGCAGGAACAGCAGGTCGACGTCGGATTCCGGGGCCAGCTCGCCGCGGCCGTAGCCGCCGACCGCGATCAGCGTCAGGCGCTCGCCGGTGGAGGGGTTGCCGAGAGGATAGAGCCGCTCGCTGACATGGTCGTAGACCACGCGGATCAGCTGGTCGACCAGGAAGGCCTCGGCGCGCACCGTGGCGGTGCCGCTGGCCGCCTCATCCTCGAAGCGCCGCACTTCGGCGCGGCCGGCGGCGAGCGCCTCCTTCATCACCGCCAGCACGGCGGCGCGCTGGTCCGGGCCGGCCTCGGCCTCGCCGTAGGCCTTGTCGAGCCGCGCGGCGAGCCGGCGGCGGTTCACGATGGCCCGCGGATTCTCGATGCGCCCCTCGTCCGCCGTCTCGGCGTTGAGGGAATCAGCTTCCGCCGCAGCGCCCGGTGCCTTGGCCGCGTCTTTGGCCGGGGCGGGTGTCGCGAGATCGAGGCTGCTGGGCATGCTATCCTTCGTGCTGGCCTTCGTGCTGGCTCTTGCCGGGGCCCTTGCCGGCGGCGGGCCCGAAGCTGCTTACTTAAGCGTCCGGCCTCAGGAAAACACGAGGTTTTCGCCATAGAATGCCGAACAGTATGACACGATTCCTCTGCGCCGTCTTAAGCACCGTTCGCAGGCTCACGATCAGCCTGCCGGCGGTAGCGGTGCTGGCCGGCTGTGCCGCCGACACCCCGCCACCGCCGATGCACGTCGCCGCCCGGGTCGAGAACGAGACGGTGAAACTGGCGGTGGAGAACATCCCGACCGGCCGCGAGATCGTGGCGCTGGTGCTGGTCGACGACCGCGGCGGCGAGACGCCCGCACGCCAGCGCGAACTGATCACGCGGCAAACCGGCAGCGGCGGCAATGCCGGACCCGGCGTCGGCGTCGGCGCCAGCGGCGGCTCCTCCAGCGGCATCCGCCCCCATGTCTCGCTCGGCTACCTGTTCCGCGGCAGCGACACGGCAACGCGCAGCCAGCGCATGACGGCGGAGATTGCGCTGCCCGATCCGGCAGCCTACGGGGCAGGCTACCGCGACTGGCGCATCGTGGTGCGCTACCGCGACCAGCTGGGCGAAGTCCGCGAGGTCGCCATTCCCGCGCCCGCGCCCTAGTCCTTTTTCAGCGATTTCAGGCGGTAGAGCAGCTCCAGCGCCTCGCGCGGGGTCAGCTCGTCGGGATTGACCGCCGCGAGGGCTGTTTCGACTTCGCTCTCTTTCATCTCCGGCGCGGCGGCCTTGGCGGCGGTGGCGGCGAAGAGCGGCAGGTCGTCGGCGAGGCGGGTGAGGGCGCCGGCCTGCTCGCCTTGTTCCAGGCTGGCCAGCACCGTCTCGGCGCGGGCGATGGCCGCTTTCGGCAGGCCGGCCAGCTTGGCGACGTGAATGCCGTAGGAGCGGTCGGCGGCGCCTGATGTCACCTCGTGCAGGAAGACCACGTCGCCCTGCCACTCCTTCACCCGCATGGTGTGGCAGGCCAGCGAGGCGAGCTTGGCCGAAAGGCTGGTCAGCTCGTGGTAGTGGGTGGCGAAGAGGGCGCGGCAGCGGTTCACCTCGTGCAGGTGCTCCAGGCAGGCCCAAGCTATTGAAAGACCGTCGAAAGTCGCCGTGCCGCGGCCGATCTCGTCGAGGATCACCAGGGCCCGCGGGCCGGCCTGGTTCAGGATCGCCGCGGTCTCGACCATCTCGACCATGAAGGTGGAGCGCCCGCGGGCCAGCTCGTCGGCGGCGCCGACGCGCGAGAAGAGGCGGTCGACCACGCCGATTTTCGCTTTCTCCGCAGGCACATAGCTGCCCATCTGGGCGAGCACTGCGATCAGCGCGTTCTGGCGGAGGAAGGTCGACTTGCCGGCCATGTTGGGGCCGG
>DAIQBR010000255.1:0-5991 GCA_036781105.1 Kiloniellaceae bacterium | reverse complement strand
GAAACGTGTTGGTCGGTTCGCCGATACGCGCCACCCGCTGCAGCGCCGCCAGGCTCGCCGCCGGCTGAGCCTGCGAGGCGATGCCGCAGGTCTTCTGCAGCGGCGCGCCCAGGTCCTTCGCCGCCCAGTCCAGCAGCGGCTGCCAGTGCTGCTGCTGGCGGCGCAGCAGTTCGCCCGTCTCGTCGGTCCAGTAGCACAGCAGGTCGTGGCCGCCGAAGCCGAGCAGGTCCTCGACGATGCGCCCGCGGTGCGGCACGACGATGTCGATGGCGGTGCAGGCCAGGGCGTTCAGCGCCATGGCCTGGGCATCGACCTCCTCGCCCTGGCCCTGCCATTCCGCCGCGATGGCCGCCGCCAGCGCCTCGTGCGGCAGCACGAGGAGTGCCTTGGTCGGCGTGCGCACCGGGCGACCGTCGAGCTGCACCGCGAAGCCGCCTTCCGTCGGCACGGCGGCCGCCTGCTTGTAAAAACGCTTTAATTTCTGCTGCATAGCGTCGTCAGTTGCCGAAGAGGTTCTCGAGGCCTTTTTCGATCCCCTCGCCGGCGCCCTTCACCGCATCGCCGACCCCCTCCACAGCGTCATCGACGACACTGCGCGACTTGGCCGGTGCGGCGCCGCCGCCGGAAGGACCGCGCCCGATGGCCGCCAGGGCCTCGCCGCAAAGGGTCTCGCCGCTGCCGACCTGGCCGATGATCGGCCCGCTGCCGACCAGCCCGCCGACCGCGTCGACGGCACCGCCGACGATGTTGCCGCCGGTCTTGGCGACGTTGCCCACGGCGCCGACGGCGGCGCCAACCGGATCCGGCGACACGTCGGGATCGCTGAGCGGCCCGGTCACCCGGAAGGGGACCGCGAAGCTGGCGAGGCTGGGCTCGCTGGTCTGGGTGTCGAAGGCGAGGTTCAGTTGCTCCGCGTCCAGATCTATGCCGCCGCGGCCGGCCACGGCGAAGGCCCCGGTGTCGAACACCAGGGCGCGGCTCCTCGCCTGCCCGCCCTCGATGTCGAAGCGGGCGACAAGGCACTCCAGACGGGCGCTGTCGGCGGCACCGTAGAGCGGCGCGATGATGTCGCTCACGCCGAGGTTCAGGAAACGCAGCAGCGAGTTGTCGACGGTGCCGTCCAGGGACACCGCCTGGACGTGGCCGCCGAGGCCGGCGGCGATGGCGTGCGGCGTGGCGCCGCGGCCCGTGAGGTCGAGCGCCAGTTCGAGTTCACCGCCGACTTCGTCGCTGATCCCGGCCCGCTCCAGCAGGTCGCCGAAGTCGATGCCCCGGCCGTCAAGGCGCAGCACGAGGTCCGGCACCGCCTCGCCAGCGTTGATCGCGAGGCGGCCGTCGAGGCGCCCGCCGGCGAGACCGGCGCTCAGCGGCGCGGCGCTGAGATCACCCGCCTTCAGCACGAGATCGGTCTGAACATCATCCAGTAAGAGATTGCCGGCGCTGAATTTTTCGACGCTGAGCTTGACCTGGGCATCGACCGCCCGCAGCGCCTCGAGCGGCAGCGGCGTGTCGTCGAAGACCTTCTCCGCACCGCCGCTGCCATCGCCACGATCGCTCGCCGCCACCTCCGTCGTCGGGGCCCCGGTGAGGTCGTCGAGGTCGAGCAGCTGGGAAACCAGGCGGCCCCTCAGCGCCGGCCGCGGCCCGGCCAGGGAGAGTGCCAGGTTGCCGGTCAGATCGCTCTCGCCGAGCTTCACGACAAGACCTGAAAAATCAAAGCTTTGTCTGTCGGACTTCAGGTTGGCACTCAGGCTGTAGGGGCCCAGTGGCGGCAGGTCAGTGCCGACCCAGGGCGAGAACTCGGAGAGGTCGTCGCCGGCGGCGGTCACCGCAAGATCGGCGCTCAGCGTGCCGGCCGTGCCCCTGGCGGTCACCGTGGCGCCGCCGGCGGTGACCGTCAGGTCGAGCGGCCCCGGCGTGCCGGAGAGCAGCGCGGCAATGCCGCCGTAAGTGCCATCAACGGCAAAGGGATTGCCGTTGTACGCCGCCATCAGGTGGATCTCGCGCCCGCCGCCGCCGATCGGCAGCCGGCCCGTAGCCTCGACGATGTCGAGGGTCAGCTCCTGCCCCGAGGCGGTATCGACGAAGCGCAGGCGCCCGCCCTGGAAGCGGAAGTCCTGGATATCCGGCAGCTGCACCGCGCCGCTGTCGCCCGCGTCGACCGGCGCGGCCGCACCGTCGCCGGCGGTCTCGAACTCCCAGTTGCCGCGGCCGGCCGCATCGGTCTCCAGCAGAATATCCGGCTCGATCACCACGAGGCGGCGCACCACCACGTTGCCGGTGAGCAACGGCAGCAGTTCGACTTCCACTTCGACGCGGCGCAGGGTCGCCATTTCAGGACGGCTGCCCCAGCCGGCATTGGCGAAACGGACATCCTGCAGGTCGACTGAGGGGGTCAGTGAAATCTTCAGATCGATGGGCCCGTCGATGACCAGGTCGCGGCCCGTCAGGGCCTTCACCTCATCGCGGGCGACCCGGGCGACCTGCTGCACGTCGAGCGAGGCGATGATGGCGTAGCCGGCCACCAGCAGCGCCACGCAGAGCGCAACGAGCCCGGTGACTATGCGCCTCAGCCTGCCGCGGCGGCGCCTCATACGCGCTCTCCGCTGAGACGCACAAGTGCCTCACCCAGCTCGGAAAAATGCCCGATGACGAGGTGTGCCCCGGCGTCGTGCAGGCGCTCTGCGCTGTGGTTGCCCCAGTTCACGCCGAGGGCGACGCAGCCGGCGTTGCGGGCCATCTCGATGTCGTAGGTGGTGTCGCCCACCATCACCGTGTCGGCCGGTTCGGCGCCGACCTCCGCCATGGCCACCTCCAGCAGGTGGGGGTGCGGCTTGCCGGGGCCGTCGTCGGCGGTCTTGAAGTTGTGGAAGCGCGGCGCGAGGTCGTGGCGCTTCAAGACCCGCTCAAGGCCGCGGCGGTTCTTGCCGGTGGCGATGCCGAGGAAGATCTCCGGGTGGATCAGGGCGTCGAGCATCGCCAGGGTGCCGGGGAACAGCGGCTCGTCGTGCCCGGGCGTGTCCTGCAGGGCGAAGAAGGCGGTGCGGTAGCCCTCGACGAGTTCAGGCGCCCGCAGGCGCTCCGGCTCGGGCATGAGGCTGGCGATGGCGATGTCGAGCTTGAGGCCGATGGTGGCGCGGATCGCCGCGGCCTCCGGCACCGGCAGGCCGTGGGCCGCGAAGGCCGCGCTCACGCAGTGGACCACGGTGTGCTGGCTGTCGAGCAGCGTGCCGTCGACGTCGAACACGATGAAACGGTGGGTGAAGGGAAGTGCCGTCATTGCGGCTTGTCTCTATCACGTCGGAGCCGGCGGCTTAAGACGAATCGTGACGCCCGGAAGCGGCCAGACCCTCAGCGAAAATGCCCTAGGCCTGCGGCACATCGATCGAGTCACGCGACAATTCTTCAATTATTAAAAGAATATTAACAGAATATAGAAATTCTATTGATGACCTATGCTGTGACATTATTGAGATTCATGGAGTGTCATTTTGGGTTATTAAGCATTTAACAGCGGAAATACCGAAAACTGCCCCTATAACTTCCTGCATCGGCTCTCGACTAAAAAGGGGTAGGTATGCTCTCCAGGCTCACCAAGGTCATTTCCATAACGGCTGTGGGCGCGGCCGTGTTTTTCCTCGCCGGCGCGGCGCCGGCCGCCGCCAAGGACTGGCGCAACAGCATGGACCGTCACTACGAGGCCGCCGCTGCGGCCCGCTTCACGCCGAACGTCGAGAATCCCGAGTGGGGCTTCACGCTGAACGAGGTGGTCGCCGACATGGAGTGGCGCCAGCGCACCGCCGAGATCCTGCGCGGTACGCCGCGGCCGAGCACCGACACGAACGACCGCAACGGCGGTCAGCTCGCCGACCGTCCCGAGCCGGCGCCCCTGCGCTTCGCTTTCTGACCTTCTGACTCCCCGCGCCGGCCGCCTCCCCTGGAGGCGGCCGAGCGCATTTCCGCCTGTAGGTCCCTTCCCCCTTCTGCGCTAGCATCTGCGTAAGACAATGACGCAGGAAGGCAAACCATGGCCGCAGAAGCCATTGCCGTCGCACCGGTCGCCGGTGCGATCGGCGCCGAAATCTCAGGCATCGACCTGGCGCAGGAGCTGTCGGACGGCAGCGTCGCCGCGATCCGGCAGGCGCTGCTGGACCACCTGGTGGTGTTTTTCCGCGACCAGGAACTGACGCCGCGCCAGATCATGGCCTTCGCGCGGCGCTTCGGCGAGCCGGTCACCTATCCCTTCGTGAAGGGGCTGGACGACTTTCCCGAGATCACCCCGATCCTGAAGCGCGAAGGCGACCGCAGCAACTTCGGCGGCCTGTGGCATTCCGACACCACCTACCAGGAGGTGCCGCCCATGGGCACCCTCCTCTACGGCATCGAGATCCCGCCCTACGGCGGCGACACCGAGTTCGCCAACCAGTACCTCGCCTACGAGACACTCTCGGCGCCGCTGCGCGGCTTCCTGGACCGCCTGAAGGCGGTGAACGTCTCGGGCAAGGGCGCCACCCAGAAGACCCGCGACGAGATGATGAAGCAGGCGCCGGCCGGCCTGAAGGGCGACGAGTTGTCCGCCACCCACCCCGTCGTGCGCACCCATCCCGAGACCGGCCGCAAGTCGCTGTTCGTGAACGGCGCCCACACCCTGCACTTCGAGGGCATGAGCGAAGAAGAAAGCGCACCGATCCTGGAGTTCCTGTTCCGCCACCAGGTGAAGGCCGAGTTCACCTGCCGCTTCCGCTGGGCTCCGGGGTCGGTCGCCTTCTGGGACAACCGCTGCACCCAGCACAATCCGATCAACGACTACCACGGCCACCGCCGCCTCATGCACCGCGTGACCCTGGCCGGTTCTGTGCCGCTGTAGGGCCCGGATTCCCGAGGCACGCGCCAACCCGAGCCGCACTCCGACAGCGCTCGCGAGAGGGTCCGTGCAGCGCCTGATCGGCGGCATGCTCTCGACCGCACTCTCTAGACGTTGCGGACAAACTTCCCAACGGGTGCTCTTGCCACTAGCAAATTCGCAAACCCAGTGGTAAATGTTGGCGACTAGCTTAGAAACATTCTAAAATTGATCCGCATCAAGGACAGCAGGCCGAGATAGGTCGAAAATCCTTTGACGCTCCAGAGTGGAAGGCGAGAGACCGCCCTTCACGCGCGCAGCGGACGTTGTCCGGCCAGTTGTTGCTCAGGACATCCGGCTGCTCAGCGGGCTGTCATCGCCAGGATGCGGCTATGCGAGTGGGTCACGGTTTATCGAATGCCAATGGGAAGTGCGATCGGGACTCCTGGCGCGGTTCCCTGTGTAGAGAGCAATTCAATCACTACAATCCTAGGGGAGAGAAGGATGGACGCGAAAGTCAAATGCCCGGTCATGCACGGCGGCAATACGTCGCTCGGCAAGAACGTCATGGAGTGGTGGCCGAACGCCATCAACTTCGACATCCTGTGCCAGCACGACAGCAAGACCAACCCGCTGGGCAAGGACTTCAACTACCGTGAAGAGCTGAAGAAGCTCGACGTCGCGGCGCTGAAAAAAGACCTCCATGCGCTGATGACCGACAGTCAGGACTGGTGGCCGGCCGACTGGGGCAGCTACGCCGGCCTGATGGTCCGCATGGCCTGGCACTCGGCCGGGTCGTATCGCCTCTCCGACGGCCGCGGCGGCGGCGGCACCGGCAACCAGCGCTTCGCCCCGCTCAACTCCTGGCCGGACAACGTCAGCCTGGACAAGGCGCGCCGCCTGCTGTGGCCGATCAAGAAGAAGTACGGCAACAAGATTTCCTGGGCCGACCTGATCATTCTGGCTGGCAATATCGCCTATGAATCGACCGGCCTGAAGACCTTCGGTTTCGGCTTCGGCCGCGAGGACATCTGGCATCCCGAGAAGGACACCTATTGGGGCTCGGAGAAAGAGTGGCTCGCCAAGGACCGCTACAGCTCCGCCAGCGACGAGACCTCGCTGGAGAACCCGCTGGCCGCGGTGCAGAT
>DAIQBR010000254.1:0-5998 GCA_036781105.1 Kiloniellaceae bacterium | reverse complement strand
CCCCGCCGATCGGCAGGATCAGCAGGAAGCCGAGCGCCAGCGAGACCAGCACGATGAGCCAGAACACCGTCGGCGATTCGTCGATGCAGAGGATCACGATGAGCACCACCAGGAGAACGCCGAGCGCGGCATTCAGGGGGTGCTGCAGCGGAAAGACCAGCGGCTTGCCGGTGAGCAGCGCCTGCAGCTTGGCAAAGGCGACCAGCGAACCGGTGAAGGTAATCGCGCCGATGGCCACGCCGATCGACATCTCGATGATGCTCGCGAGGTTGATATCGCCCGCCGTGCCGATGCCGTAGGCCTCCGGCCGATTGAAAGCGGCGGCCGCGACGAAGACCGCGGCGAGACCGACCAGGGAGTGGAAAGCCGCCACCAGCTGCGGCAACGCGGTCATCTGGATGCGCAGGGCGATGAAGGTGCCGATGGCGCCGCCGATGAGGATACCGACGATGATCAGGGCATAGTTCGTCACCCCCGGCGTCGCCAGGGTGGTGAGGATGGCGATGGCCATGCCGACCATGCCGTAGATGTTGCCGGAGCGGCTGGTCGTCGGATGCGACAGCCCGCGCAGCGCCAGGATGAAACAGACGGAGGCGACGAGATAAAGCAGTGCCGCGAAATCAGCGTTCATGATTGTCCAGCCCCCTTACTTTTTCTTCTTGAACATGGACAGCATGCGCTGCGTCACGATGAAGCCGCCGAAGATGTTCACCGAGGCGAGGATCACGGCCAGCACGCCCATGATCTCGCTGAAGCCGAAGCGGGCCGGCCCGGCGGCGATGAGCGCACCGACGATGATCACCGAGGAGATCGCGTTGGTAACCGCCATCAGCGGCGAGTGCAGGGCCGGCGTAACCCGCCAGACCACGTGGTAGCCGACAAAGACGGCCAGCACGAAGACGGTGAGGCCGACGATGAGAGCGGAGGAGCCGTGCCGGCCACCCGACTCGGCCGTCATGCGCGCCGCTTCCACGGCCAGCGAGGCGACCTCTTCGGCCAGTCTGCTCGCCTGGTTGGCAACCTCAGCGGCGTGTTCAGAGAAGGTTTCGTTGGCCATGGACGTCAGCCTCCCTGTCCGTCGCTCGGTTTATCGGTCTCCGCTTCAGCCGCTTCGCCAGGCGCCGGCGCGGCCTCCCTGGGCGGCGCGTCCTTCGGCGCAAGGGCCGGGTGGACGATCTCGCCGTCGCGAATGATGCAGGTGTCGGCGAGGATCTGGTCTTCCCAGTTCAGCTTCAGCTGCTTGGCCTCCTTGTCGACCAGCAGCTCGATGAAGTTGTAGATGTTGCGCGCATAGAGCGCCGAGGCGTCGGCCGCGAGCCGGCTCGGCACGTTCAGGTGGCCGACAACCTTCACGCCGTATTTCTCCACCACGCGACCGGGTTCGGAGAGCTCGCAGTTACCGCCGGTCTCCACCGCCAGGTCGACGATGACCGAGCCCGGCTTCATGGAAGCGACCATGTCCTTGGTCACGAGCTTGGGTGCCGGGCGACCCGGGATCAGCGCCGTGGTGATCACGATGTCCATCTTGGCGATGGTCTCAGCGATCAGCGCGGCCTGCTTCTTCTGGTACTCGGCACTCATTTCCTTGGCGTAGCCGCCGGCGGTCTCGGCCTGCTTGAATTCCTCGTCTTCGACCGCGACGAACTTGCCGCCCAGGCTCTGCACCTGCTCCTTGACCGCCGGACGCACGTCGGTCGCCGAAACAACCGCGCCGAGGCGCTTGGCCGTCGCGATGGCCTGCAGCCCGGCGACGCCAGCGCCCATCACCAGGACCTTGGCCGGCGGCACCGTGCCGGCCGCCGTCATCATCTGCGGGAAGGCCGAGCCGTAGACCGCCGCCGCATCGAGCACGGCCTTGTAGCCGGCGAGGTTGGACTGCGAGGACAGCACATCCATCGACTGGGCGCGGGTGATGCGCGGGATGAGGTCCATGGCGAAGACCGTCGCGCCGCTCTTTGCCAGGGGCTGCAGTTCGTCACCGGCACGAAAGGGATCCGCGATGCAGATCAGCAGCGCGCCCGCCTTCAGGCCCTTGACCTCGCCGGGCTGCGGACGGCGCACCTTGGCGATCACGTCGGCGCGGCCGAAGGCGACGGTGGCATCGGCAGCGATTTCCGCCCCGGCCTTCTTGTAAGCTTCGTCGGTCATCGAAGCGCCTTTGCCCGCGCCCGATTCGACGGCGACCTCGAAGCCCAGCGCGACCAGCTTCTTCACGGTCTCCGGCGAGGCCGCAACGCGCGCTTCGTCCGGGCGCTGCTCCTTCGGAATAGCGATCTTCATACCTTGGAAGTCCCCTTGTCTGCCCCCGGTGATACCCCGAGGTCCGCCCCCGTTAACTGAGAACGATTCCAGCCTCTCCCCTAAGTGGTAGTAAAATTCTACCTTTTTAAGGGAAGCTGACGCAATTGGCCAAACTGCCTAGTCTGCATGTTAATGACCGGCGCGCCCCTTTGATTCAACCCTATTCTGCGTCTGGGCGACGCTTCAGACCACTTTGGCGACCTCTTGCCGCAGTTTCGGACTGAGCGCCAGACCGGAGGCGGCCGCCGGGCGGTGGACAGCGGGCGAAGCGGCCGATAAGAGGGATGGCGAAGAGACCACCCCCGGCCCCAAGAGGGCCCTTGGGAAGAACCCCCGGGAAGGATCCCCGTGCAGCCGTTGTCGAGCAGCGAGGAGCTGCAGTCCCTGCTGGCCTCGGCCGGCCAGTTCATCGTCACCGGCGTGACCAAGTCGGGCACCACCTGGCTGCAACGCATGCTGAACAGCCACCCGCAGGTGGCCTGCGGCGGCGAAAGCAAGCTGAACGTCTTTCTGACCCAGCTCGGCCCGGCTATGCGCGAGTACAACACCACGCTGACCAAGACCAACGACAAGATCTACCGCGACCAGGCCGTCTATCCGACGCTGGGCCGCGAGCCGGCGCTGCAGATCATGCGCTACCTCTTCCGCGACCGCCTGGAGGCGGTGCGCCTTGCCGCCCTGGCCGCCGGCAAGGCGGAAGGCCTGCGCTGGATCGGCGACAAGGACCCGGATTACAAGCGTGAACTGACCACCTGGCGCGACATCCTGCCGGACGCCCGGGTCATCTCGACCACCCGCGACGGCCGCGACTGCTACGTCTCCCTGTGGTTCCACCTCTACCCCGAGCGCGATCCTCTGGCGGCGGACAACCGCGCTGACTTCCTCGGCCGCATCGAGGGTCACGCGGCCACATGGCGCGACACCATGGCCAAGTTCCAGAAGGATGCCGCCGACCATCCCGGACGCCACTGGCCGGTGCGCTATGAGAGCCTGCTGGACGACGCCCAGGGCGAGATGACCCGCCTCTTCGAGTGGCTCGACTGCGACACCTCGGAGGCCACGGTCGCCGAGGTGGTGGCGAAGAACGCCTTTGCGGTGGCCTCCGGCGGACGGCGGCCCGGCGAGGCCGACCCGCAGAGCTTCCTGCGCAAGGGCATCGCCGGCGACTGGAAGAACCACTTCGACGAGACGTGCAACAAGCTCTACTGCGAGGTCGCGGGCGAGGCGCTCGAGAAGGCCGGCTACGAAGTGGCATGACCTCGCTCGCCAGCCCTGTCTACGTAGTCACCGATATCGAGGTGAACGGCCCGACGCCGGGCGAGCACTCCATGCTGGCCTTCGCCTCGGTGGCGCTGGATGCCGGCGGCGGCGAGATTGACACCTTCGAGGCGGTGCTGGAGACCCTGCCCGAGGCGGGCGAAAACCCGATCACCATGACGTGGTTCCAGGGCTTCCCGGAAGCCCTGGCCGCGGCCATGAAGAACCCGGAGCCGCCCGCCACGGTGATGGCACGCTACGCCGAGTGGCTGCGCGGGCTGCCCGGCCAGGCGATCTTCGCGGCCCACCCCCTTGCCTTCGACGGCGCCTGGATCGACTACTATCTCCGGCGCTTCCTCGATATCCGCATGCTTAAGGGCCCCTGGGAAGGCGAGCGCCTGTTCCACACCGCGGGGCTCTGCCTCCAGGCCTTCGCCGCCGGACGCAGCGGCTGGGACTTCGCCGCCTGCCACACCGAAGCCTACCCGCCGGCCTGGATGGGCCACGTGCCGCACGACCACACCTCGATCAACGACGCGCGCGGCTACGCCAACCTGCTGCGCACCCTGCTGCACATGAAGGCGCCAGCGGCCGGCTAGCCGCCGCGCCGGACTGTGTCGGCGTGTTTCAGCCAACTGTTTCAATTGAAACCTTGCCCTCTTCCGAAGGAGGCGCGAGATTGCGCGGCCGCGCTCACGAGGGAACTCGTGAAACAAGGAAGCCGCCCCATGGCACGCTACGACAGCATCCTGGAGACCGTCGGCAACACGCCGGCGGTGCGCATCAACAACCTGGCGCCGGAAGGCGTGAACCTCTACGCCAAGCTGGAAGCCTTCAACCCGCTGGGCTCGGTGAAGGACCGCCTCGCCCTGGGCGTCATCGAGGACGCCGAGCGCCGCGGCCTGCTGAAGCCGGGCCAGACCGTCATCGAGGCGACCAGCGGCAACACCGGCATCGGCCTTGCCATGGTCTGCGCGCAGAAGGGCTATCCCCTGGTCATCGTTATGGCCGAAGCCTTCAGCGTGGAGCGGCGCAAGCTGATGCGCTTCCTCGGCGCCAAGGTGGTCCTCACGCCGGCTGCCGAACGCGGCATGGGCATGCTGAAGAAGGTGAACGAGCTGGCCGCGAAGCACGGTTGGTTCGTCTGCAACCAGTTCGACAACGAGGCCAACGCCGACTTCCATTCGCGCACCACGGCGCGCGAGATCCTCGCCGACTTCGCCGACACGGGCCTCGACTACTGGGTGACCGGCGCCGGCACCGGCGGCACGCTGAAGGGCGTCAGCCGCGTGCTGAAAGCGGAGAGCCCCAAGACGCAGATCATCCTCTGCGAGCCCGACAACGCCCAGGTTCTGGGCAGCGGCATCGGCCAGTTGCGTGGCGTCGACGGCAAGCCGCTGGAAAGCCACCCCACCGCCCGGCCGCATCCCATGCAGGGCTGGAGCCCCGATTTCATTCCGAAGCTGACCGAGGATGCGCTGAAGGCCAGCCACGCCGACCGCATCGTGCCGGTGAACGGCAGCGAGGCCCTGCGCCTGTCCCGCGCCCTGGCGGCGCAGGAGGGCATCTTCACCGGCATCACCGCCGGCGCCACCATGGCCGGCGCGCTAGAGATCGCCAGCACCGCGCCCAAGGGCAGCAACATCCTCTTCATGGCGCCGGACACCGGCGAGCGCTATCTCAGCACCGTGCTCTTCGAGCACGTCGGCGTCGACATGAACGAGGAGGAGATGGAGATCTCCCGCTCGACCGAGAGCTGCCGCTTCGACCTGCCCGCCCCGGCGCCGAAGCCTGCGGCGGCCTCGTCGGCCCCGACCGCGGAACCGGATCCGGAAGCCGAGGCTTACCTGGCGCAGGCCCTCAACGATCCGCAGCAGCCGGTCGTCATGTTCGCCCTGGAATGGTGCGAGTTCTGCTGGTCGCTGCGCAAGTTCTTCGCCAGGCTCGGCATCGAATACCGCTCGGTCGACATCGACGCGGTGGCCCTGCAGGCAGGCAACCTCGGCCCGCGCGTGCGCACGGTCCTCTCCGCGCAGACCAGCGTCCGCACCATCCCGCAGGTCTTTGTCGGCGGCAAGTTCATCGGCGGCTGCACCGAGACCTTCGATGCCTACAACAGCGGCGAACTGCAGAAGCTGCTGATCAAGAGCGGCGTCACCTACGACGCCGAGGCGCGGGTCGATCCCTACGGCTTCTTCCCCGCCTGGCTGCAGTCGCGGAAAGTGGCATCGCAACCGAAATCGAACGCGGCGTGAGTTAGCTCGCTAACGGCAGGCCGTGGGCCTTCAGGGCCTTGGCCTGCCGCCTGGCCAGCTTGTCGGCGTCGAAGCCCTTGATCAGGTCGTGGAACATCTGGTGCCAGTTGATCTCGGCATCCAGGTGCATGAAGACCGAGCCGAGGCCGATGGCGGCGCGGTCCATCAGCACGAACTCGCGCGGC
>DAIQBR010000253.1:0-6009 GCA_036781105.1 Kiloniellaceae bacterium | reverse complement strand
GCGTCTGGCGCGCGCCGGTCACCGGCTCCGGCTGCGTGCCGGCGTGGATCATGCGGGTCTCGAAGCCGTAGTCGCGGTTCTTGCGCTTGAGGGAAGCGTCGTCGCTCACAGCGTCACCTTGCGCCGCTTGCTGGAGATGATGCCGGAATTGAAGCCGCCCCAGGAGAGCTCGGAATGCAGGCGGCCGAACTCGATCTTGGGGCAGCGGTCCATCACCACGGTGAGGCCCGCGGCCCGGGCGCGCGCGGCGGCCGCGGGATTGATCACGCCGAGCTGCATCCAGATCACCTTGATGCCTTTCTCCCGGGCCACGGCGATGGCCTCGTCGGTGACCGGCCCGGCCGCCTCGGAATTGCGGAAGATGTCGACCATCTCGAACTTGCCCGGGATGTCGGCGAGGGAGGCATAGACCGTCTCGCCGAGGATCTCCTTGCCGGCCTGGCCGGGGTTCACCGGGATGACGCGGTAGCCCTTCTCCTGCAGGTATTTCATGGCGAAGTAGGAGGGCCGGTTCCACTTCGGCGAGGCGCCGACCATGGCGATGGTGCGGGTATCGCGCAGGATCGCCAGCAATTCGGCATTGCTGTAGTTGAGCGGGGCGTCCTCGCTCTGCTCCTTCGCGTCGGTCATTCGCCGTCGTCCTCTCCACCCTTCTGCGGGCCGGGTTCCTCGTTCACCTCGGCTTCCTCCTTGCGGCCCCGTACCGGCTGCCGCGGCGCCTCGCCGTCATCGGCCTCGGCGTTTTCCTGGCCCGGCGGCACGAAGACCTCCGGCCGGCCTTCCGGCAGCGTCTCGACGTAGAGCGAGCGGCTGGGGAAGGCGAAGCCGGTGCCGGCGCCCTGCACCGTATCCATGATGTGGTAGGCGAGTTTCTCCTTGATCGCCAGCCATTCGCCCCACTTGGTGGTCTTGGTGAAGCAGTAGAGCATGATGTCGATCGAGGAATCGTTGAAGCGGTCGATGCGCACGAAGGTCGAGGCCTGCTCGGGCGGCACGAAGTCGTCGCTTTCCAGGATGTAGTTCTCCAGGCCGTCGCGGATCTTGCGCAGCTGGTCGACCGTGGTGCGGTACTCGACGCCGATGGTCAGGAAGATGCGCCGGTAGGTCATGGCGCTGAAGTTGGTCACCGAGTTGTCGGACAGCTTGGCGTTGGGCACATGAACCGGCGCAAGGTCGAAACGGCGCACCAGGGTGGAGCGGAAGCCGATGGTCTCGACCGTGCCTTCGACCACGCCGTCGACGTGGATCCAGTCGCCGGGATTGAAACGCTTCTCGGCGATCACCAGGATGCCGGCGATGAGGTTCTTGAAGAGGTCCTGCGCCCCCAGGGCGACGGCCACGCCGAACAGCCCGAGGCCGGCCAGCAGCGGCCCCACCTCGATGCCCCAGAGCTCCAGGATGATGGCGGCGCCGATGAAGACGATGCCGACGCGCAGGGCGCGGACCAGCCATTCGACCATCGGCCTGGTGAGCACGTGTTCCAGCCGTCCGAAAATGAAGGAGAAGGGACCGATGGCGGCGTAGAACAGCCAGAAGATCGTGAAGACGACCAGCGAGCGCAGCAGGGTCTCGGTGATGTAGGCAAGGCGTCCCTCGACGTCGAGGTAGGGGGCCGCGATGAACAGACCGAGGACCACGGGGATGAAACTGATCGGCGGTGCCAGGGACTGCACGGTTGCCGGGGTGAGGCGGGTGTCGGAACGCTCGGCCCAGCGCTGCAGGCGCCAGATGACGATGCGGGTGAAGAGATGGCGCAGGATCAGGAAGCCGACGATGATCGCCGCGGCGATCACCAGGTTGCCCACTTCGATGCCGAGGATCCCGCGGGTCCAGATGCGTTCCGCCTGGGACCAGAAGTCTTGTAACTCGTCAGTCAAGGAAACGACTCTCTTCAGGAGGCTGGCTTGGGGAAGGGGGCTAGCGGCCCTGCCATTCCGGCTTGCGCTTTTCGATGAAGGCGTCGATGCCTTCCTCGGCGTCGCGCGCCAGCATGTTGGTGGTCATGACCTGGGCGGCATAGGCATAGGCCTCCACCAGGCCGTACTCGACCTGGCGGTAGAAGGCTTCCTTGCCGATCTTCAAGGTGAGGGGCGATTTTCCGGCGACCTTCGCCGCCAGGGCGAGGGCTTCTTCCTCCAGCTTTTCGCCGGGTACCGCGCGGTTGATCAGGCCGAGACGTTGCGCCTCGGCTGCGTCCACCATGTCGCCGGTCAACAGCATTTCCATGGCCTGCTTGCGCGGCACCGCGCGCGACAGCGCCACCATCGGCGTCGAGCAGAACAGGCCGATGTTGACCCCCGGCGTGCCGAACTTCGCGGCCTCGTCGGCGACCGCCAGATCGCAGGTGGCGACCAGCTGGCAGCCCGCCGCGGTGGCGATGCCGTGCACCTTGGCGATGACCGGCTGCGGCAGGCTGGTGAGGGTTAGCATCAGCCGGCTGCACTGCTTGAAGACCTCCTGGAAGAATTCGCGGTCGCCGCCGCGCCCGCGCAGTTCCTTCAGGTCGTGACCGGCGCAGAAGCCGCGCCCGGCACCCTCGATGATCACCACCCGCACCGTCTTGTCCGCCGCGATGTCGTCCAGGGCCGCCTGCAAGGCGCCCATGAGGCCGACGGAGAGCGCGTTGTACTGCCGCGGCCGGTTCAGGGTCAGGCGGGCGATGCCGTCGCTGTCGCTGCGGAGCAGGAGCGGTGAATCGCTGGAAACGGCGGCTTCGGCGGACATGGCTTCCTCAAATTGATGTGTTCTGCGACGTGGTGCAGCGATGAAGGGCAGGGGACTTTGGCGCTTCCCCTGGTGGCGGTTCAAGGTCTAATGCTAACAATAGCCTGACATCGCCCGCCTGTAAGCCCTGCGAGAGAGAGGCCGCCCGCGCTTATGGACCACGTGCCCCGCATCACCATCGACGCCTTCAACCGGCTGCTCGCCGAGAGCGCGCCGTTTCAGAAGATCGGCCACGTCAGCGCCGGGGTGCGGCTGCCCGCCGGTGAGGCGCACATCCGCCCCGGCGGCACGCTGTCCGGCCCGGCGCAGATGGCGCTGGCCGATTTCGCCATGTACGCCGCGCTGCTGGGCGCCATCGGCGAGGTACCCCTGGCGGTCACCACCAGCCTCAACATCAACTTCCTGCAGCGCCCGGATCCCGGCGACCTGCTGGCCGACTGCCGCCTCATCAAGCTGGGCAAGCGCCTGGCGGTGGGCGACATCGTGGTGCACGCCGAGGGCAAGGCGGAGCCGGTCTCCCACGCCACGGCGACCTATTCGATCCCGCCGGGCGCCGTGGAGGCCGCCGCGGCGGCCGATTGAGCGCCGGTCTAAGTGCCAATAAAATAAGGCTTTTCCAACAGGGGATTAGGTAGGTGGTATTATAATACCTCGCACATAAGCCTTTTGAAAAAACAGCGCTTTTTCGGATTGACTTACCCCGCCGCGACCCCTAGAAATCGCCGCTTCGGAGCGCCGGCCGGTTTACCGCCTGCCTGGGGGCTCCTTTCCGAATTCACCGACAAGTGGTTGGCCCAATGAAAACCTTTTCCGCCACCCCGTCGGATATCGAGAAGAAGTGGATTCTGATCGATGCCGAGGGAGTTGTCCTTGGCCGCCTGGCTTCCCAGGTCGCCAAGATTCTGCGCGGCAAGCACAAGCCGAGCTTCACGCCGCACATGGACTGCGGTGACAACGTCATCGTCATCAATGCCGAGAAGGTGAAGCTGACCGGCAAGAAGCTGTCCGACAAGATCTTCTACTGGCACACCGGCTTTCCCGGCGGGATCAAGGAGCGCACTGCGGGCCAGATCCTGGAGGGCAAGCATCCCGAGCGGGTGGTGCTCAAGGCCGTGGAGCGCATGATCACGCGCAACAACCTGGGCCGTCAGCAG
Source organism: Kiloniellaceae bacterium (assembly GCA_036781105.1). Lineage (GTDB taxonomy): Bacteria > Pseudomonadota > Alphaproteobacteria > Kiloniellales > Kiloniellaceae > Pelagibius. The sequence goes on along the minus strand of DAIQBR010000253.1, from coordinate 2,131 downwards.
ATGAAGAACCTGCGCGTCTACGCCGGGTCCGAGCATCCCCATGAGGCGCAGCAGCCGCAGGTCCTGGATCTCGCGGCGATGAATCCGAAGAACAAGAGGAACCAGTGAGCATGGCCGACGAGACTCAAACCCTGAGTGATCTGGGTCAGCTGGCCGAGGCCACCGGCATGACGCCGGAAGCCGAGGCCGCCGCTGCCGAGCCGCAGCGCGACGCCCAGGGCCGCTCCTACGCGACCGGCAAGCGCAAGGACGCCGTCGCCCGCGTGTGGATCAAGCCGGGTTCCGGCAAGATCACCGTGAACGGCAAGGACCAGTCGGTCTACTTCGCCCGCCCGGTGCTGCGCATGATCCTCGCCCAGCCCTTCCTGGTGGCCGACCGCAGCGACCAGTTCGACGTGATCTGCACGGTGAAGGGCGGCGGGCTCTCCGGCCAGGCCGGTGCCGTGCGCCACGGCATCTCCAAGGCACTGATCCTCTACGAGCCGGGCCTGCGTCCGGTGCTGAAGAGCGGCGGCTTCCTGACCCGCGACTCCCGCGTGGTCGAGCGCAAGAAGTACGGCCGTGCCAAGGCGCGCCGCAGCTTCCAGTTCTCGAAGCGCTGATCTTCAGGCGGATCGTTTCGGAAAAGGGCTCGCGCCACGGCGCGGGCCCTTTTTCTTTGCGTAAGCTCTAGCGCTCGACGCAGTCGCTGCCGGTGCAGCGGTACTTGGCCTTCAGGTAGTCGAGCAGCTTCGACTTATCCTCCAGCACCCGCTCGGCGTCCTTGCGCACGCGTCCGCAGACGGCGCCGCGGATGTCGTCGTAGGCGGCCCAGGACTGGAAGCCTTTCTGGCCGTAGGGCGTGAGCTTCGCCAGCTCGAGCATCTCGGAGTGCAGGCTGTACATGCGGCAGACGTTCAGCGCCCCGGCGATGTCGCCGAGGTAGTACTCGAACTTCTGCATGTCGTTCCACGACGAGGCGGGACCGCCGCCGGCGCCGGTGGCCGCGGCGGCGGGGCCGGCGGCAAGCGACGTGAAGAGCAGGCCCAGAAGCAGCTTTTTCATCCTGAAATCCCCGGAGCAGCACAGAGCGGCGGCGACGGCAGCCGCTGTCGTTTCTACCATGCGTTGGGAAAGCCGGTCAGCCCGAAATCGCCTCCACCGCGAGAAAGTCGAGGCTTTGCCCGTGACGGCTGCGCTCGGCGGCCCCTCTCAGCGAAACACGAAGATCGGGCTGCTCCAGGCTTGGAAGCCGTCCTCGGTGGTGACGCAGACCCACAGCGGGTTGTCGCCCCGGGCCTTCAGCGGCACCCGCAGGCGGTGGGTCACGCGGCGGTGGGGATTTTCCTCGGGCAGGCGGAAGACGCGGATGCGGCGCTCCAGGCCGCCGGCCTCCAGGACGAGATCGTCCAGGCCGATCTCGGCGAGGGCACAGGCGAGGCTGCCGTGGTTGCAGGTCAGCTCGAAGCGGCCGCCCGAACCGTTGCTGCCGCTCTCGTCCAGCCAGGCATCGAAGCCGCCGAAGTTGCCGGTGGTCAGCGCGTTCCACTCGACGGTGTTGCTGCTGGTCTGCTCCAGGCGGCGGTCGAGGTTCCAGGCGTTGATCTTGGCGATGCGCTGCACCCTGGCGCCGTCGAAGCGGGCGCGGCCGATCCAGGTGGTCTGCCGCCCGCGCCCGCGATACTCGGCGCCGGACCAGATCACCCGCACGCGCGAACCGAGGTCTTCCGTCGTGTAGGGACGGAACAGCTCGACCGTCTCGCTGCCGTTGCGGATTTCGATGCGCTCGATGGGTGACGGTGACGCGACCTCTACGGTGAGGTCGACCGCATCGTCGGCGGTCTCGACGATGTCGCCCATCATCACCTCGTTCACCTCCTGGCTGGCGGTGTCGGGGAAGACCTTGGGGTCGCGCTCGAACAGCCGGCCGCCGCCGGCCAGCTGCGCGCGCACGTCGAGATGCAGCCGGCAGCCGGTGGTGCCGTAGTGATGGCGCCGGCGCAAGGCATCGAAGATGCCGTCGCGGGTCAGTTCCTCGGTATAGAAGCAGGTGAGGCCGCCGTAGGCGCCGAAGGTGGCCGCGCCGGGATAGCTGGCGCCCGGCCGGCCCTTGTGCCCGTCGCGGTTGCACACCACGCCGCAGCGGTGGCCC
>DAIQBR010000252.1:0-6010 GCA_036781105.1 Kiloniellaceae bacterium | reverse complement strand
TCGGTGATCTCGCCGGTCGCCGGGTCGTAGCGCCCCAGCTTGCCCTTGCCGGAGTTCACGTACCAGATCATGCCGTCTTCGGCGATGTCGAGCCGGCGCACGGTCGTCCCCGGTGTCGGCAGCTTCACCTCGGTGATCGCCATGGTCTCGGGGTCGACCTTCAGCAGGCAGTTGCTGCCGTTGCAGGCGACCCAGGGCGTGCCGTCCCTGTCGATCTTCACGCCGTAGGGCCTGGAGCCCGGCGTCGGCGGCGTCACCAGCTTGATCTCGCCGGTGGCGGGGTCGAGGCGGCCGATCCTGTTGGACTGCTGCAGCGAGAACCACAGGATGCCGTCCTGGTCGAACTTGGCGGTGTGGGGGTCCTTCGCCGCCGGGTCCGGCATCTTGAAGACGGTGATCTCTTCCATCTTCGGGTCGAGATAGCCGACGGTGCCGTTCTTGTTGCCGGTGTACCAGACCTTGCCCGCGGCATCGAGGGTGACGCTGTGCGGACAGCTGCCGTCCGGCAGTTCGTACTCGGTCATCTCGCCGGTGGCGGGATCGATGCGTCCGATCAGGTTGCCCCACTGGCCGGCCCACCAGATGCTGCCGTCGTCGGCCTGGATCGGGTCGCGCGAACGCTGACCCAGCGTAGGCACCTGCCATTCCCTGAAGCTGATCTCGTGGTCGCCGGGCACCAGGGTGGCGGCGCGGTTGTCGCTGGGCGGGAAGTGGGTCGCCAGGTAGCCGGTGATTTGGTCGCGCACCTCCGGCGCGCCGGAGAGGTCGATCATGGTGCTGGTGAGCTCGCGCCAGCCCTCCTGCGTGTAGCCGGAGCTGCGGGTGATCTGGTTGGTCTGGTGGCAGCCGGTGCAGACGCTCTCCACCAGCTCGCGGCCCTCGCCCTCGGGCAGGGCGGCGGCAGGCTGGGATAGGAGGGCGGCGAGGGCGGCGAGCGCGAGAGAGGAGACCAACAGCCTGGGCATAGCGGAACCTCCTGATCGACCGGTGTGAACTGTCGACAGGAATGCTTCCGCCGGGTGCCGCGCGAAGTCAAGCGGCAAGGCGGAGCTGCACGGGATGGTGATCCCGCAGGCGCCGCCCGCCGGGTCTTACTCGTGGATATTTTCCTCCAGGATCTGCTCGGCCTGCCAGCGCTTCGACACCAGCCAGCGGTCCAGCGGCGTGGTCGTGGCGCCGGAATAGAAGTACTTGAGGTCGTTGACGAAGATGTACCACTTGCCGCCGACCTGCTCGGCGGTGCGGGCCTGGAACTCGTCCCACTTGTAGAGGTTGGTGACCAGGGAGTTGCCGCTGATCTCGCTGCGCGCCTCCTCGCGGTGCGCCTTCTTGCCGACCTCCAGGCGCGCCCACGGCAGGTTCACGCCGTAGCTCGGCTTCTGCAGCGTCTCCTCGGCGATCGCCTCCAGCTCGCTGTCGCCGGTGCCCGGCGCCATGCGCTGGGTCGAGAGGGCGATCTGGAAGTGCGCGTCGTATTGGGCGATGGCGTTCTGCAGCAGGGCCTGGCGCTGCTGCAGGGTGCCGTCGTCCTCGGTCCCCAGGGTCTTCTCGTAGGCATCGAGGACGGCGAGGAACTTCAGGCCCTCCTGCAGCTGGCCCATGTTCTCCTCGTAGCGTCCCGGCATGAGGAAGCGGTTGGCCCGATGACTCGCATCCGCGGGATCGTCGCTGGCGCGGAAGTCGATCACGCCCTGGTAGACGCGCCACTGGCCGTCGAGATAGCCGCGCGTCTCGCGCAGGCTCGCGTCGATCTGGCGGATGCGGTCGGTGCCGGCATAGCGCTTGATGCGCTGGATGGTCTGCTTGTCGACCTGGCTGGTCTTGCCCTCGATCTGTTCCATGTAGGCGGCCGCCTGCGTGCTGACGGCATAGGCCTTCTTCATGTCCTCGGCATAGGCGATGAGGACCGCCTTGTCCTCGAAGCTCTGCAGGGCGCGCGGGACGGGGGTGTCCTTGAAGGCCTGCTCGAAGGCCGCCACCTGGGCCTTCACGTCGCCGAACTGGCCTTCCGTCGCCTTGGCCGCGGCGACGCGCTGCTGCAGCCCCTGGGCGACCCGGGTGTGGGTGTCCCAGGTGCTCGCATAGCCGGGCCTTTCGGCATAGGCGGCGTAGACCTGCATCTCGCCTTCAAGCTTGTCGATGGCGCCCTGGAAGTTGGCGACGTTCGCGTCGCTGGTCAGCACCGTGCTGTCCAGGCCGTCGACCTGCTCGCCAATGCTGGCGAGCTGCTTCTCGATGGATTCCAGGCGCCGCTCGGCCAGCATGTCCATCTGGCGCCGCCACTCGCCGTCGGCCTCTTGCCAGCGCGGGTGGGCCTGGTCGGCGACGCCGTCCAGGGTCTCGCGCAGCCGGGTCAGGTCGCCCAGGATGCGCTGCTCCATCTTCACGCTGGACCCGCGCATCTGCTGCAGGTTGCGGTCGTTGAAGCCGAGCTCGCGGATGACCGCCTCGACGTTCGGATCGGCGGCGGCGCTTTGCGTGGCAGTCGGCGCCGCGCCGGCGGCAGGCGCGGCATTGGCGACCTCGACGACGCGGCTCTGCAGGGCGTTGAACGCCTTTGCCGTGTCGGCCCAGGCCTGGTCTTTGTTGCCCACGCCACGCAGCTTGTTGCCGATCTCCCCCAGGTCGTTCAGGTACTGCTTGGCGGTTACCTTATCGCCGGGCGCCATGGCGTCGACCAGGGTAGAGATGCGGGCGAGGTCGCTGGCGGCGGCCGCCACCACGGGGTCGCTGCTGACAAGGGGCGGGGCGGGCTCGATTGCTGGCGTGGCCTCGACCGCCGGGGTCTCAGTTGCGGGTGTGGGCGCGGGGGCCTCGGCGGCGGCCGGGCGTCCGGCGGCGATGTCGTCGAGTTGCTGCCGCAAGGTGGCGAGGCGCTGGGATGCCGCCTGCCACGACGGGTCGCCCTGGTCCGGCGCGCCCTGCAGGCGTCCCTCGGTCAGCTTCATCAGCTTCAGGATCCGGTTGGCGCTCGACCTGCTGGCGCCGACCGCCTGCTGCTCGAAGCGGGCGAGGTCGTCGTAGACCGCCTGGATCTGGCTGTTGGCGGGTGTGGGTTCCTCCGCCGCGGCGGGCCCCGCCGCGAGGGCAGGCAGCATCAGCGCCAGCAGAGCGGCGGTCGCGGTCCAGTTCTTCATCGATCATCCCCCGAAATATGAACTTCGCCGGCGCGGCGGCCGGCGTCCCCTCCCGGACGGTCACGTCCGGTCAACTACATGATTAAGCTAGAGGAAAAGCGTGCCGTCCGGAACGCGCAAAGGGCCGGAAAAGGCCCTCAAACGGGGTATCTGCCGCCGTCTTGACGCGGCAAGCGGGAAGGGTGTCTCGTGGTGAACCCCATGGTTGCCGGAGTCCCCGACGATGCGTTTTGCCACCTCGCTGAGTGTTCTCCTCATCACCCTGCTGCTGGCCGCCGCGAGCCCGGCTCGCAGCCAGCCGGTCTGCGCCGGCGATGCCTTTCCCCTGGCGCGGCTGGAGCTCTACTTCGGCACCCAGAAGCCGGGCGGCGCGCCGGTGACCGAGGCCGAGTGGGGCGCCTTCCTGAACGAGGAGGTGACGCCGCGCTTTCCCGACGGCCTGACGGTGCTGACCGGCAACGGCCAGTGGCGCAACGCCGCCGGCGTCATCACCCGGGAGACCTCTGCCGTGCTGGTGATCCTCTACGAGCCCTCGGCGGAGAAGGAGGCGGCGATCGAGGACATCCGCGCCGCCTACAAGGACCGCTTCGAGCAGGAAAGCGTCATGCGCGTCGACGCCGGGACGCAGTGCGTGTCGTTTTAGGCGATCTCGCGAATCACCTTCGCCGGATTTCCTGCAACGACGGTGTTCGCCGCGACGTCTTTCGTCACCACGCTGCCGGCGCCGACCACGGCGTTGTCGCCGATGGTGACGCCGGGCAGGATGACGGCGGCGCCGCCGATCCAGACGTTCTCGCCCAGGATCACCGGCCTGGCCGTCTCGATGTGGGCGGCGCGCTCGGCCGGGTCGAGCGGATGAATCGCGGTGTAGATCTGCACCGCCGGGCCGAGCAGCGTGCCGGCGCCGATCTCGACCTTCGCGCAATCGAGGATGACGCAGCCGGTGTTCATGTAGACGCCGTCGCCGACGTGCAGGTTCACGCCGTAGGCGCAGCGGAACGGCGTCTCGATGAAGACGTCCTCGCCGAGGCTGGCGAAGAGGCTCTTCAGCACCGGGCTCTGGCGGTCGCCCTCCATGGGGTCGGCGCGGTTGTAGGTGTAGTTGGCGAGATGCGCGCGGCGGCGCATCTTCTTCAGCTCCGGGTCCATGATGTCGTAGGGCTGCCCGGCCGCCATCTTCTCGACTTCGGTCATCTCGCTACCTGCGTCCACTGCGTGAGGGATGTCGGAGACTAAGCGGCGACGGGCTTCAGCGCCAGAGGGCTTGCGGGTTGTTCAGCGCCTGCGGGGGCAGGGCCTGGCAGAAGACGCCGCTGTCGCGCAGCTGCTGGCAGGCCTGGCCGGCGCCGCGCTGGTCGAGGCCGACCAGCAGGGCGGTGTAGCGCAGCGGCGTGCCCTTGATCTTGGGCAGGATGACCGGGCGGGCCTTGCCGACCAGACCCTTCACGGCCTCGACGTTGCGTTCCAGGACCGAGCCGGCTTCCGAACGGCTGAGGAAGGCGCCGAAGATCATACCCCAGCCCGGCAGAGTGCCGTCGTCTTCCGTGGTGTACTTGGCGGGGGTCGCGTGCACCGGGCAGCGCTTGCCGGACAGCACGTAGGGCGCGGTACCGACGGGCTCCCAGGGCAGGGCGCCGAGCTTCACCGCGTGCAGTTCGACGTCCGACAGGCTGGCGAAGCCGTTGTCCATCAGCCGCGACATGCGGGCATTGCGCGCGCCGCTGGAGGTCGCGCCGAGGACCACGCCGATGAGGCGGCGGCCGTCGCGGGTGGCGGCGCCCAGCAGGTTGTAGCCGGAGCCGCAGGTGAAACCGGTCTTGAAGCCCTCGGCGCCGGCGTAGGCGCGCACCCAGCCGTTGGTCGAGGGATGCACCTTGCGGCTGAGGGAGAAGTGGTCGCGGCTGAAGTAGCCGTAGTGCTCCGGAAAATTGGAGATGACGGCGCGCGCCAGGATCGCCAGGTCGCGCGCCGAGGTGACCTGGTCCGGGTCGGGCAGGCCGGAGGCGTTGCGAAAGATCGTCTGGGTCATGCCCAGGCGGTGCGCCTTGCGGGTCATCATGTCGGCGAAGGCGGCCTCGCTGCCGGCGACCGCTTCTGCCAGCACCACCGCGGCGTCGTTGGCGGACATCACCAGCATGGCCTCCAGCAGGGTCTTCACCCGCACCTGCTTGCCGATGCCGAGGCCGAGCTTCACCGGCTGCTGCCGCGCCGCGTGTTTGGAAACCGGCACCTTGTCGTCCAGCTTGAGGCGGCCGTCGGCCAGTGCCTCGAAGACGAGGTAGGCGGTCATCACCTTGGTGAGGGAGGCGGGATACCAAGGGTGGGTTGCGTTGTCGGCTTCCAGCACTGCGCCTGAATCGGCGTCGATCAGCAGCAGCGCGCCTTGCGGCGCCCGCGCCTCTGCCGTTGCCGCGCTACAAAACAGCGCTGCCGCAGCCAGGATCACCGCTCCCCACGGTCCCCGCATCTGCTCTCCCCAATTGCCCTTCCTCTCGAGGCAGCGAGGACCATAGACCCCTCTGCGCCGGGCGTGAACCCCCTCGGGGGGCCGGTCTGGCGGCTATTCCGGACGAGAGGCCGGCCCCTTCGGGATGAGGACCGGGCGGTAAACCCTCGGAATTCCTGTCAGTATCCGCGGCTCAGGTCCACCAGGTCGGCGACCGGCTGGCCGGCGATGAAGCGCCTGAGGTTGGCGGCGATGAGCTTGGCGCCGGCGGCCGGGTCGATGAGGCTGGCGATGTGCGGGGTCAGCAGGATCTTCGGGTGGGCCCAGAAGGGGTGGTCCGGCGCGCCGGGCTCCTCGTGCAGCACGTCCAGGGTGGCGCCGCCGAGCTGGCCTGAGTCGAGCGCCGGGATGAGATCCGCCTCGACCA
>DAIQBR010000251.1:1992-6045 GCA_036781105.1 Kiloniellaceae bacterium | reverse complement strand
CGGGAAAAGCAGGAACGCCTGTTGCGTCTGCGCCCGCCGCGCGGCGGCGCCGTGACCAGCGGCGGGCGCGGCCTCGCCGAGGGGGCGGGCGAACTGGCGCTGCGCGGCGTGGCGCTGAAAGGACTCTTGCCGCCGTTCGACCTGACCGTCGCTCCCGGCGAGCGGATCTGCATCCTGGGCGAAAACGGCGCCGGCAAATCCTCGTTGCTGCAGGTCATGGCCGGTCTGCGGCGGCCGGACGCGGGGCAGGTCGAGCTGAACGGGCAGGACCTGTCGGTCACCAACGCCCGACGGCTGCGCCAGGCGGTCAGTCTGGTGTCCTGTGACCTGCCGCTGCTGCGCGGCTCGCTGCGCTTCAACCTGCGCTACGGCCTGCCGGAGGCGTCTGAAGAGGCCCTCGCCGAGGTGACTGAGCGCTGCGGCCTCACCGCCCTGGTGGCACGTCAGCCGCAGGGGCTCGACACCCAACTGAAGGAACAGCAAAGCCGCTTTTCTGCCGGAGAGCGTCTGCGCATTGCCCTGGCGCGTGGCCTGCTGCCGCGCCCGCAGGTCCTGCTGCTCGACGAGATGGACGCCCATCTCGACGCCGAGGGCGTCCGGGCCTTGGAGCGGATCATCGAAGCTTTCGAGGGCCCGGTGGTGTTCATCACCCACCGGTCGGAACGGGCCCGCCTGGCACATCGCGTGGTCATGCTGCGCGCCGGCGCGCCGGCCGCGGTCATGGCCGCAGCGGAGCTGCCGGCGGCGCGCCTGAGGGCGCTCACATGATGACACGGCCTTCGATCCCGGCACCCTCCGAGGCGGACGAGGTGTCGGGCTGCGGCATCTCGGCCCTGCCCGGGCGGCTGGTCATGCGCCCCGCCGAAAGCAAGGGGGCGAAAGCCGCCGAGCGGCCCGACTACTTCCTCTTCCAGCCTGAGGACATCGACCCTGCGCGGCCGCCGCTGGTCGCCGTTCACGGCATCTCGCGCAATGCACAGGCACACGTCGAGGCCTTTGCCGAGGTTGCGGTGGCCCAGCGCCGTCTGCTTGTCGCGCCACACTTCGACGCGGACCGCTTCGAGGGCTTCCAGCGCCTCGCGCGCGGCACCGAGGAGGCGGTGCAGGCGCTCTGGCGGGATGTTGAAGAGGTCAGCGGACGCGTGATCGACCAGGTCGATATTGTCGGCTTCTCGGGCGGTGCGCAGTTCGCACACCGCTACGCCATGCTGAACCCGGAACGCGTGAGCTCGCTCATCCTGGTGGCCGCCGGCTGGTACACCTTCCCCAGCGAGGCCGATCGCTTTCCCTATGGGGTGAAGAACGCCGGCGGTCGCGGACGCCGCGCCGCGGCCAAGCTGCACCGCTTCCTCGCCATTCCGACATTGGTTCTGGTCGGCGATCAAGACAACCAGCGTGATGCCGCCCTGCGTAAGATCCCGGACGTAGACATCAAGCAGGGCCTCAACCGCATCGAGCGCGCAAGCCGCTGGACCTGCGCCTTCCTTCAGGCCGCGACGCGCCGCGGCGTGTCGCCAAGGGTCGAGTTCGCGATGCTGCCGGGCTGTGGCCATGCCTTCGAGGACTGTGTGGCGCGCGGGGACCTGCCGGACTTCGTAAATCACTGGTTGCAGCGGTAGGGGCTGCTCCGCAAGCGGACTGCTGCAGCGGTCCGACAACGGCTCGCGAGAGCTCTAGAGAGTAACGAGGAGAGACTCTATGTCATTGTTTTCTGAAACCCGGCGCGGCGCCCTGGGCCGCCTGACCTTGGTCTTGCCGCTGGTCGCTTTGCTGGCAGCCTGCGCCGTGCAGCGTGAGCCGGACACGCGCGAGATCGGCCTGGACCTTTGGACCGGCGATCCCGCCGTTGCCGGCGTAAGCTTGCCGCAGATACAGATCACCCACGGCACCCGCGCCATCAGCGGGCCCAAGGCCTGGGCCGACCCCAAGACCGGACAGACGCTGCAGGTCTACGAGCGCAGCAATTCGGAAACCGACGGCGTGAAGACCCAATACTTCGTGCGCCGGCCCGACGGGCAGGCGCTGGGCCGCGTCTACGATTCGCGGCCGGGGCAGGCCGACCGTTATTTTGTGAACGATGCTTTCTTCCCGCTCGGCACTTGGGGGCGCGGCGAGAGCCGGACTTTCCAGGCCATCGAGTACACGGAGACGGGGCCGCAGACCCGCGTCATCACCATCAAGATCCGCCGTCTCGACTTCACCTTCCGTGACGTGCCGCATTCGCTGCGCTACGACTGGACCTTGAGCGACGACAAGGGCAACCTGATCTACGACGAGCGCTACGTGTACAGCCCGGGCGTCGGCTTCGCCGCCTTCGACAACCGTCTGAACTGACACGGCGCGTTGTCCCCGGCGAAGCGGCCGCCCAGGCAGTCGTGTCTTGCCCCGCTGCTCCCAGGAGCATACCGACAGTCGCCGCAAGCGATGCAGCGATTGCGCTTCTCCTGAAGCGGCGGTCTGGCTATGTCTTGCGCTGACCGTGAGCAGCAAGGAGATCGACTATGCCGCCCAAGACCCTTCTGGAAATGGCTGAGGCCGACCTGACCCCGCCGCCCCTGGCGGAGGCGGTTCTGGTGCTGATCGACTGCCAGAACGAGTACGTCACCGGGGCGCTGCCGCTGGAAGGCGTGGAAAGCGCTCTCGAGCGGCTGGCGGCCTTGCTGGTCCGGGCGCGGGCCGCCGGTACGCCGGTCGTCCACATCCAGCACAAGGGCAGGGCGGGCGGCGCCTTCGACCTCGCCCAGGCGCGCGGCGCGATTCACGACTCTGTTGCCCCGCTCGGCGGCGAAATCGTCATCGAGAAGGGCCTGCCGAATGCCTTCGCCGGGACGCCCCTGCATGAAGAACTGCAGAAGCTGGGCCGCAACAACCTCATCCTGACCGGTTTCCAGACGCATATGTGTGTCAGCGCGACGGCGCGCTCCGCCCTCGACCACGGCTACCGCTCCACCGTGGTGGCCGACTGCTGCGGGACCCGTGCGCTGCCCGACCGCAAAGGCGGTGCCGTTTCAGCCCAGGTGCTGCATGACGCGACCCTGGCCGCGCTGGCGGATCGCTTCGCCGTCGTCGTGGAGCGGGGCGAAGAGCTATCGTGAAGTCGGCGTTCCGCCGGGCATCCTAGCTTCTGGGGCCCTGCGCGGCGAAACGCCCGCCCAGGCGGTAGCGGTCGGCGGGATGCAGCAGCAGCGCCCAGGTGACCGGCAGGCCCGCCGACCAGGTATGGCGGCGCAGCAGCAGGCAGGGCTGGCCGGCCTTCATCTCCAGCAGCTTGCGTTCCTCCGCCGAGGGCATGACGGCCATGACCACGTGCTCGGCCTCGGTCGCCGGCGCGGCGCGCATGAGATATTCGTAGGGCGTGGTCGCGGCGAAGTCCTGCTCCAGGTAGTCGGGCGCCGCCGCCGGGTTCACGTAGCGGTCCTCCAATTGGATCGGCACGCCGTCCTCGCGGTGCACGATTATGGAGTGGAACAGCGCCCCGCCGCGCTCCAGGTCCAGCAGCTTGGCCTCCAGGGCGCGGGCCCGCTCGCGCCGCACCAGCAGCACCTCGGCGCTGTGGACGTGGCCGCGCGCGGCGATCTCCTCGGCGATGTTGCGGATCGCCAGCACGTCCGACTGCGGCTTGGCGGCGGCGACGAAGGTGCCGGCCCCCTGCACGCGGTCGAGCCAGCCTTCCGCCGTCAGCTCGCGCAGCGCGCGGTGCACCGTCATGCGGCTGACCGACTGCTCGCGGGTCAGCTCGTTCTCCGAGGGGACGCGGGTGCCCTCCGGCCAGTCGCCGGCCAGGATGCGGCCGACGATGTAGTCCTTGACCTGCTGGTAGAGCGGCGGGTCGCCGGGAACGGTCTGGAAGTTCGGGCGGTTCATCTTGAGAAAGGAGCGATCCTCTGTCCGCCGGCACCGCGGGCCTGGCCGTGAATCTTGGCCGCGGGCGCGCCGTCGTCTATACCACTTGTATATACAACACGGCCGCCCCTGACCAGCCTCGGGGACCGGCGCGAAGAGGACCTTATCCATGGAGCCCTACCGTTTCAGGCAAGGCAGCCTGCCGCTGCT
>DAIQBR010000251.1:952-1982 GCA_036781105.1 Kiloniellaceae bacterium | reverse complement strand
GTCGATGCCCCACAGCGGCACCTACCTGCCGCCGGAGATCGCCGCGCGTCTGACCGCGGTGGCGCAGACCGTGCCGGACACCGACTGGCACATCCCGCAGCTCTACGACTTCCTGCAGGATCTCGACGTCTCGCTGCTGCAGGCGACCCATTCGCGCTACGTCATCGACCTCAACCGGGCGCCGGACAACAAGGCGCTCTACGCCGGGGCCAGCAACACCGAGCTTTGCCCGCTGCAGACCTTCGACCAGGAGGAGATCTACCGCGAGGGCCAGCGCCCGGACGCCGCCGAGGTCGAGGCGCGGCGCGCTGAGATCTGGCAACCCTACCACGACCGCCTGCGCGACGAACTGGCGGCGATCAAGGCGCGCCACGGCTTCGCCCTCTTGTGGGATGCCCACTCGATCCGCAGCGAGGTGCCACGCTTCTTCGAAGGGCGGCTGCCCGACCTGAACCTCGGCACCGCCGACGGCAAGGCCGCGGCGCCGGGCCTGCTCGACCTGCTGGCCGCGGTGGCGCGCGACGCCGGGCAGCTCGGCTACACCCACGCCGCCAACGGGCGCTTCAAGGGCGGCTACATCACCCGCAGCCACGGCGATCCGGCCAATAGCGTGCACGCGGTGCAGCTGGAACTCTCGCAGATCACCTACATGGACGAGGACCCGCCCTTCACCTTCCGCGAGGACCTCGCCGAAAAGGTACGCCCGGTGCTCTCCGGCCTGGTCCACGCCATGCTCGCCTGGGCGGAGGTGGAGCAGGCGGGCGGCTAGGGGAGCCGGCGCGTGTGGACCTTCCTGAACTTCATCGGCAAGAAGGTCGACGGCTGGCTGGCTCCGTCACCGCTGGGGCGGGGGGTGTCGGGCCTTCTCGCGATCCTGATGATCGCCTTCTCCCTCTGGTACGGCTACGCGCGCTACACCGTGAGAGAAGAGGCGCAGCGGGAGGTGGAGGAACGGGTGCGCGCCATCGAGCTTCAAAAGGCAATCAACCAGGGAAGAACAAGGCCGCTCGACTAGCCGCTCAGCCGCCGC
>DAIQBR010000251.1:0-942 GCA_036781105.1 Kiloniellaceae bacterium | reverse complement strand
AAGCTGGGTGAGGGGGATGCGGCGTCACCCGCCGCGCACCACCTTGCCGTCCTTGACCACCTGGCGGCAGGGGTTGTGGCCGATGCGGTAGGCCAGCTCGGCCGGGTAGCTGATGTCCCAGATCACGAAGTCGGCGGCCTTGCCGGGCTCCAGGGTGCCGTGGGTCTCCAGCATGCCGAGCGCCCTGGCGCCGTTGCGGGTGACGCCGGCCAGCACCTCCTCCGGGGTCATGCGGAAGAAGGTGCAGCCCATGTTCAGCATCAGCAGGAGCGAGGTCACCGGCGAGGAGCCGGGGTTGCAGTCGGTCGCGAGCGCGATGGGGACGCCGGCCTTGCGCAGCGCCTCCATGGGCGGCAGGCGCGTTTCGCGCAGGAAGTAGAAGGCGCCCGGCAGCAGCACGGCGACCGCGCCCTTCACGCCCATCGCCCGGATGCCCTCGTCGCAGGTGTACTCCAGGTGGTCGGCCGAGAGGCCGCCGAAGCGGGCGACCAGGTTGGCGCCCTTGCAGTCCGACAGCTGGTCGGCGTGCAGCTTCACCGGCAGGCCGGCCGCCGTCGCCGCCTCGAAGACCCGGGCCATCTGCTCGGGATAGAAGGCGATGCGCTCGCAGAAGCCGTCGACCGCATCGGCCAGCCCTGACTCGGCGACCTTCGGCATGTCGGCGACCACGGTGTCGATGTAGGCCTCGGGCCGGCGGTCGAACTCCGACGCGATGGCGTGGGCGCCCAGGTAGGTCGTCTTCACCGTCACCGGCTCGTCTTCGCCCAGGCGGCGGGCGACGCGCAGCATCTTCATCTCGTCGTCGAAGGTCAGGCCGTAACCGCTCTTGATTTCGACGGTGGTGACGCCCTCGGCCAGGAGGTCGTGCAGGCGCGGCAGGGCGCCCGCGTAGAGCTCTTCCTCGCTGGCCTTGCGGGTCTGCTCGACGGTGTAGCGGATGCC
>DAIQBR010000250.1:0-6060 GCA_036781105.1 Kiloniellaceae bacterium | reverse complement strand
GCGGGTCGGACAGCTCACCTACAAGGGACTGCCGCTGAACGGCCTCCGGCTGGACGCCACGCTGCAGCGCGGCGGCGTGGTGGTGCGCGAGCTCTCCGTCGCCGATCTTGCCGGCAGCCGCGGCCAGTTCAGCGGCAGCCTCGCCAACGTCGACCGCGAGCCCTCGATCGACGGCTCCATCGACCTCTCGGTGGCGACACTGTCGCGCCTGGTAAAGACCCTCGGGCTCGACGCCGGTGGCCCGCTGCCGCTGGAATCCTTCAGCCTCAGCGGTGCCGTGAACGGCAACCGCGAGGAGTTGCGTTTCGACCAGCGCCTCGTCGCCCTGGGGGGCGACCTGCGCGCCACCGGCCGTCTGCAGCCGGCGGCTGTCGACGCGCCCCTCGTGGATGCCGTGCTCGAACTCGACCATCCGGATCTCAGCGTGCTGCTGGGCGAACTGCTGCGCGATTCCTCGCTGCCCGCCGGGCTCGGGCCGGCGACCTTGAAAGGCCGCCTCGCGGCCGCTGCAACGGACGTCAGTCTCTCCGGCCTGGAAGGCAAGCTGGCGGGCGTCGAACTGCGGGGCGGCGACATCGCGGTCTCGCTCGCCGGGCCGCGCCCCCGGGTGACCGCGGAGCTCACCACCGGCGAACTCCCGCTGGCCGCGCTCGCGGCGCCCGCCGCCGCCGGCAAGTCCGCCAGCAAGAGTGGCGGCAACGGCACCGCCTCGGCTTCGGCGTCGGGTTCGTCGGGCCGCGAGCGCTGGTCGCGCAAGCCGATCGATCTCGCCGCCCTGCGTGCCGTCGATGCCGAGGTGAAGCTCAGCGCCGCCGCGATCCTGGTCGACCGCCTGCGCCTCACCAAGGCGCAGCTGGAAGTCGGCCTGAAGGACGGCCTGCTCGATCTGCGGCGCTTCACGGCGGAGACCTACGGCGGCAGCCTGTCGCTCACCGGCCAGGCCGACGCGCGCGGCCCCGGCGGCGACGGGCTGGTGATGACCGCCGACCTCGACGCCAGCAACCTCGAGCTGAAGGGCCTGCTGCGCGATCTGGCCAACAGCGACCGCTTTTCCGGCCCGGTCAGCCTGCGCGGCAAGTTCAATACCCGCGGCGTCAGCCAGGCGGCGCTGGTCGCCGGGCTCGCCGGGACCGCCCGGCTGGACGGCACGGTCACCGTCGCGGCCAAGGTGGAGGAGCAGGCCGGCGCGCTGGTGCTCGACATCCTCGGCCAGAAGGTGCGCGAGGTGCGCGGCCTCACCGACAGCACCACCATGCTGTTCGGGGCCTTCGCCGGCGCACCGGCGAAGGTCGACGGCAATTTCGTCATCGAGGAAGGTGTGGCGCGCAGCGAGGACCTCAAGGTGCGCGGGCGCAACGCCGTCGCCCTCACCAAGGGCAGCGCCGATCTGCCGGACTGGCAGCTCGACAGCCTCACCGAGGTGTTTCGCGACGTCGATCCGGAGAACGCCTACCTGACCGCCAAGCTGCGCGGGCCGCTCGACGAGCCCAACGTGACCATCGGCGGCCAGCCCTTCCAGCGCCGCCAGGACCCGGCGCCGGCGTCCGGGGGCGAGTCGGCGCCCGTCCCGCAGGAGACGCCGAAGCCGCAGCCGCTGAAGCCCGAGGAGCTGCTGGAGGACGGTCTCAAGAACCTGCTGAAGGGTCTCGGCGGCTAGCGCCGCTCCTCACCGTGTCGCGCCCGGCCGTGTCACGGTAATGGTCCAGCAGGTAGACGCGCACCGCGCTGGAGAGATTGGCGCCGCGCCCGCGGTCGATCTCTTCGATGAGGGCGTTGATCGACAGGCCGCGCGCCGCGGCCACCTCCTTTAAGGCATCCCAGAACACGCCTTCCAGCGACAGCGAGGTGCTGTGCCCGGCGATCTTCACCGAGCGCTTGCGGATCGCCGTCTGGGGGTCGGCGGGCGCGCCGGTCGCCGTGCCGGCGTCGCCGTCGCCCGCGTCTTCGTGGATCATGTCCGCCGGGTCACTTCTGGCTGCCTATTTCTTTGCCCGCGGGCCGAGCATGCTTTCGGGCCGGACCCACTGCTCGAATTGCTCGTCGCTGAGCAGGCCCAGTTCCAGCGCGGCGGCCTTCAGGGTGGAGTTGTCGGTATAGGCCTTCTTCGCCACCTTGGCGGCGTTGTCGTAGCCGATGTGCGGGTTCAGGGCAGTCACCAGCATCAGCGACTCGCGCATGAGGGTGGCGATGCGCGCCTCGTCGGCCTCGATGCCGTCGACGCAGTTGGTGCGGAAGGAGTCGCAGGCGTCGCCGATGAGCTGTGCCGACTGCAGCAGCGAGTAGATCAGCACCGGCTTGAAGACGTTCAACTCGAAGTGGCCGTTGGAGCCGGCCACCGTGCAGGTGGTGTGATTGCCCATCACCTGGGCGCAGACCATGGTCATGGCCTCGGTCTGAGTCGGGTTCACCTTGCCCGGCATGATGGAGGAGCCGGGTTCGTTGGCCGGCAGTCTTAGCTCGCCCAGCCCGCAGCGCGGCCCGGAGCCGAGCAGGCGGACGTCGTTGGCGATCTTCATCAGCGAGCAGGCGATGGTGTTGAGCGCGCCGGAGGCCTCGACGATGGCGTCGTGCGCGGCCAGCGCCTCGAACTTGTTCTCGGCGGTGACGAAGGGCAGCTGGGTGATCTTGGCGACCTCCGCGGCGAAGGCCTCGGCGAAGCCTTCGATGGCGTTCAGGCCGGTGCCGACGGCGGTGCCGCCCTGGGCGAGTTGCAGCAGGCGCTCGGTCGCCGCCTCCAGGCGCTTCACGCCGTAGGCGACCTGGGTGGCATAGCCCGAGAATTCCTGGCCCAGGGTCAGCGGCGTGGCGTCCATCAGGTGGGTGCGGCCGATCTTGATGATCTTGTCGAAGGCCTGCGCCTTGGCGTCGAGGGCGGCATGCAGGTGGCCGAGGGCGGGGATGGTCTCGCCGACGATCTTCTGCACCGCGGCGATATGCATCACCGTCGGGAAGGTGTCGTTCGACGACTGCCCCATGTTGCAGTGATCGTTGGGATGCACCGGCTCCTTGCCGCCCTTGTTGCCGGTCAGGATCTCGTTGGCCCGCCCGGCGATCACCTCGTTGGCGTTCATGTTGGTCTGGGTGCCGGATCCGGTCTGCCAGACCACCAGCGGGAAGTGGTCCATCAGCTTGCCGTCGGCGACTTCCTGGGCGGCCTGGCAGATCGCCTCGGCCAGCTTGGCGTCCAGCACGCCGAGCGCCTTGTTGGTGCGTGCTGCCGCCCGTTTCTGGATTCCCAGCGCCTGCACCAGCGCGGGCGGCATTTTTTCCCCGCCGATTTTGAAGTTGGTCAGAGACCTCTGAGTCTGCGCGCCCCAGTAGCGGTCGGCGGGGACGGCGATCTCGCCCATGGAGTCGGTTTCGATGCGCGTGGCGGTGTCTGCGGGCGATGCGGAGGGCATAGCGGCAATGATCCTGAATGGTTGCGGCGGCGGTGCCGGGAACGGGGCGGAGTTTATTTGTCAGCGCCGATCTCGCCAAGCCCGGGCCGTGCGAAAGGGCGTCAAGCGGCCCTCTCCCGATGCAACCATAGTTAGACGATGCGGTAAAAGAAACATACCAATGACTGTATAGATTAGCATAGTTGAATAATAACAACCGAGGGTTTCAATTTACATTCGGTAGATTTTGGGCGACCAAAGTATAAAGGTGCCAAATGACTCACGAGTACTAAGGCATTTTATACAAAATTAATGAATTCGGTGATCACATCGCGACAATTATCGACCTGGTTTCTCGTTTGGTGAGAATTATTAGGCTGGGTTGAAAGGCGACAGATCGACGGCCTTCGGCACCTGCGCGCCGAAGCAGCCGGGGTGGGCAAGAGCGCAAAGTGGAGGGCCGATACTGCGGCCCAGGAGAGGGAAATGAAGTTCGCGGGATTGAGTTTCGGGCGTCTCGGCGCCACGGTCATGCACAAGTTGCTGGGTATCGTCGGCCTCTGCCTGCTGTCCACGGTGGTGGTGGCGGTGATCGGCGTCTGGCAGATGAGCCGCATCGGTCAGGAGATCGAGGCGGTGGCCGAGCAGGACATGCCGCTGACTGCGGCGGTCAGCCAGGTCACCGTGCACCAGTTGGAGCAGGCCGTTCTGCTGGAGCGCATCCTGCGCATGAGCGGTCTGGTCAGCGAGGTCTCGGCCGAGGAACTCGCGGCCGTCGAGGCCGAGTTCGAGCGCCTCTCCGCGACGGTCGATGAGGAGATCATCGCCGGCGAACGCCTCGCCGAGGCCGCCCTGGAGCATGCCCGCACACCCGAACAGCGCCGCGAATTTCAAGCGGTGCTGAGCGCGCTGAAGCAGATCGAAGGCGAGCACAAGACCTACCACGACCACGCCGCCGAGATCTTCGCGTTGGTTCACGCCGGGCGCGCCCGGGAAGCACTTGAACTGGTGCACGGGATCGAGGTGGAAGAAGAGAAGCTGAACCACGAGCTCGCCGCCCTGCTGGAAGAGATCGAGTCCTTTACTCTGGCCGCCGTACGCACGGCGGAAGAGCACGAAAAGGCCGCCATCGTGCAGATGGCGGTGGTTTCGGCCGTCTCCGCGTTGTTGGGCTTCGTGCTGGCGGTCTGGTTCACCCGCGCCGGCGTGGCGCGCCCCCTGGCCCAGGTGGTCGGCGCCCTCAACCGCCTCGCCGAGGGCGACACCACGGCGGAAGTCAACGTGAAGAGCAAGGACGAGATCGGTCAGGTCGCCGAGGCCTTCGTCACCTTCAAGGCCAAGACGCTGGAATTGAAGCGCCTGGAAGAGGAGCGCGCCCAGGAAGAGGTCCGCAGCGATGAAGAAAAGCGGCGCCAGATGCTGGAGCTGGCCGACTCCTTCGAGGCGGCGGTCGGCGGCGTGGTCGATACCGTCTCCGCCGCGGCGACCGAACTGCAGGCCACGGCACAGACCATGTCCTCCACCGCGGAGCAGACCAACACGCAGTCCGCCAGCGTTGCCGCGGCCTCGGAAGAGGCCTCCGCCAACGTGCAGACCGTTGCCACGGCCTCCGAGGAGCTGTCGTCCTCGATCGCCGAGATCACCCGCCAGATCGCCGAGACCAATAAGGTGTCGCAGCAGGCGGCCGAAGACGCCGACAAGGCGAACCAGTCGGTTGCCGGCCTCGCCGAGGCGGCACAGAAGATCGGCGCGGTGGTGAGCCTGATTCAGGACATCGCCGAGCAGACCAATCTGCTGGCACTCAATGCCACCATCGAGGCGGCGCGCGCCGGCGAGGCCGGCAAGGGCTTCGCCGTGGTCGCCGGCGAGGTGAAGTCGCTGGCGACCCAGACCGCGAAGGCGACCCAGGACATCGCCCAGCAGGTCGAGGGCATGCAGAACGCCACCGGCGGCACCGTCGGGGTCATCGAAGGGATCGTGACGGTTATCAAGCGGATCAGCGAGAACGCCCACGGCATCGCCGCCGCGGTCGAGCAGCAGAACGCCGCGACCGGCGAAATCTCCCGCAACGTGCAGGAGGCGGCAACCGGTACCCAAGATGTTGCAAGCAACATCGTGGGCGTACGCCAGGCTGCCGAACAGACCGGGGCCGCGGCCAGCGAGGTCCTCGAATCGGCCGGTCAGCTCTCGCGTCAGTCGGAACTGCTGCGCGGCGAAGTGGGCAAGTTCATCTCCAACCTGAGGGCGGGCTGAGGGTCCAACGCCGCCGTCAGTCGTTGACGGCTTCCGGCACCAGGGTGAGGCGATCCCGCATTTCCGGTTCAGGGACTGCCGGCTTGCGCCCCTGCGCTGCGCCGTCCCCCGGGCCGCCCTGCAGCGAGTGGCGTTCTTCGGCCCGGCGGGCACGGTCGGCGACGACGAAGTCGTGCAGCGTCTTGCCGCGCTCCTCGGCAAAGCGCGCCTCCAGCACCGTCATCTCGCGCATGCGGTCGAGCCGGAAAGCGCGGAAGTCGTCGCGCAGCTCGCACCAGGCGATCAATAGCCAGACCGGGCCGTAGAAGGCCAGGGCCAGGGGTCGCACGGCGCGTTCGCTCTCGCGGCCCTCGGCGTTGCAGTAGTGGAAGTGGATCTTGTGGCGGCTGCGCAGCGCCGCGCGGATCTCCGCGGCATCGATGCTGAG
>DAIQBR010000249.1:0-6120 GCA_036781105.1 Kiloniellaceae bacterium | reverse complement strand
ATCGTGCTGGTCACCAGCCTCGGCAACCTGCACGACGAGTCCGACGAGGTGGCCATGCTGGCAGTGACGCAGGACGGTGCCTGGCGCGTCACCACACCGCGCCTGCCGATGCAGCCCAACGGCGCCGGCGACGCGGTCGCCGCCCTCTTCCTCGGCTTCTATCTCGCCTCGGGATCGGTACCCGACGCGCTCGGCAATTCCGCCTCGGCGATCTTCGAGGTGCTGCAGACGACGCTGGACCTCGGCGAGGAAGAACTGCAACTCGTCGCCGCGCAGGACCGCCTCGCGTCACCACGCCGGATGTTCACTGCGGAGAAGATCTAAAACCGTCCAGGACTGTCACCCTCGGGCTTGTCCCGAGCCGCGCCGCGAGGAAGCCGTCAGCTGATCACCTCGCAGCGGCGCCACAGCACCGGCGTGCCGCCATCGACCGCGACGAGGATTTCCTCCTCGTTCAACTGGCGCATGGCGATGGTCTGTCCCGCACCGGGATCACCCGCCGGCACCACGTAGGAGAAGGTGTGCCGCCGGTAGTCGCCGGTCGTCTGGGTGCCCGCCGGCGTCACGATGACGGGCCCGGCAATGCTGAAGTGCGCGACCTCGGTCGTCGAGCACCACTCGCCGTCGATGGCGTCCGCCAGCGCGGGAGAAGAGAGAAAGAGCGCAACACCGGATAGCAGGAACGCTCTTGCGACATCGCGGCCGGTCATTGCAGCCTCCTGGTTTACCTGAGCCGGCCACAAGTATGCCCCGAAGCGCGCCGCGGGCCCGGTAAAATTCGCGAGACCGAGAGGTCGCTCGACCAGGATTCCGCCAGCCGGCCGAGCGCGCAAGGCCCGGGCTCCGTGGTGCGGCCTGTTGCTGCGCCTCGCGGGCACGGACTGAGTGCAGCCCCGGGCCTTCCCAAGAAAGGCCGGCCCCGACTATACTGCGCGCCTCTTCACCTCCGAAAGCGCGCCACTTTGCCTTCGTAACCGCCGGTCTCACTGCTTCCACCGATGAACGCGACGGTGCTCTCGTGCCGTCGACCCGTTGTGTTTGAGTTCGTGACGGTGGCGGTTCGAGACCGGCATGGCGCCTCTGGACCGCGACCGGCACCTACGCCGCTCCGCCCTCAAAGTATCTTCCCTGCAAGAGCCCCTGCCGTGCCCGGCCACCGGGCGCCTCGCTGCCGCCGCCGTGACGGACTTCCCGAAGGGAAGAGCCGGCCGGCATGGACAGCATCCTGCGTGTCCTTTGGACTGTTGTAGCGCAAGACACCCCGCAACCCCTGCTCCGCTGCAGCCGCTGTGGCAGAGAACGACCATTCCGCAGCAGCGGCAGGTTCAGGCTCAACGCCCAGGGCCGGCGCATCGACGCCTGGCTCATTTACAAGTGCATGGCCTGCGACGACACCTGGAACCGGCCCCTGCTGGAGCGGCGCCCGCTTGCCGGTGTGGCACCGGCGCTGCTGGATGCGCTGCAACGCAACGATGCTGCGTTGGCGCAGAGCGTGGGATTCGACACCGCCGGCCTGCGGCGCCATTGCGCGGCGATCGAGGTGCCTGACGACGACGCCTTGCACAAGACTGTGGTTTCGCACCCGGCTGG
Source organism: Kiloniellaceae bacterium (assembly GCA_036781105.1). Classification (GTDB taxonomy): domain Bacteria; phylum Pseudomonadota; class Alphaproteobacteria; order Kiloniellales; family Kiloniellaceae; genus Pelagibius. The sequence goes on along the minus strand of DAIQBR010000249.1, from coordinate 4,530 downwards.
AACCGTGCACCGGCTTGAGATCCGGCTTGCCGTACCGCACCCTACGGCGCTGCGCCTGGACCGGCTGCTGGTGCGGGAACTCGGCCTGTCTCGAGCCCGCCTTCGGGCACTCTGCGCGGACAAGCGCCTCGTCTTGGCACCCGACAGCCCGCGCGCGCTGAGACGCGCCGCGCGCGACGGCGCCTGCATCGTCCTGGATCTGTCTCGGGAGTCCGACGCCGCAGCTCTTGCCGCGGCAGCCTGCTCTGCCTGACCGCGTTGTAGCGCGCGCAGCCGAAGCTGCCGCTCAGTGGTCCGAGCGGTGCAGCACCTGGCTGTCGATGCCGGTGTCGTAGGCCAGGGCCGCCGCCGTCAGCATGGCTCCCATGGGGTGCATGGAGCGTAGCAGGCCCTTGCGCTCCAGGATCGCGAAGACGTTGCCGTTGGCCAGCCCGCTGGCGTCGCGGGCGGAGACCACGGCATCGCCGACGTGGAAGTGGTTGCCGTGCGCCACCGGGAAATTGGAGACGAAGACGCTGCCCTCCTCGTCGCCGGGCTGGGCATGGTCGGGACTGCGCGCCAGCTGCTGCAGGATCACCAGGGTCCTGAGCTGCAGGGCATTGAGCTTGAGGGGGTTCTTCTTGGCCATGTGAAGAGGCATAGCGCCGCGACGCGCTTTCGCCAAGGGGGAGATTGCCGGGAGGCCGTCTAGGCCGCCATCTCGACTTCGCGGCGGCGGCCCAGCCGGGTCATCCAGTCGACCACCTCGGGGTCGTGCTGGATGCGGTGGCTGTAGTGCTCGCGCAACGCCTCGACCAGCCGGCCCTGGCGGCCCAGCAGGTCGTCCGCATGGCCCACCATGACGGAGTTCGGCCAGGCCTGCGGGCGGATCTCGCGCAGCCGCGCGAAGAGCCGGTCCTCGGCCTCCCGCGGATGGGCCTGGGCCAGCAGCGAGAGCATGGCCGCCGTCGAGCGCGACACACCCATGTGGCAGTGCACCAGCAGGTGGCCCTCATGCGGGGTGTCGCCCGGCCTCTCCAGGTCGGCACCGAAGCGCAGGATCTCCGCCACGTCCTCGCGTGTCGGCATGATCCTTCCGCTCAGCGGCTCGATGGTGTCGTGGAAATGAAAGACCGCCCGCTTGTGCTTGCCGTAGTCGGCGAAGCTGTCGATCTCCGGCCAGCCCGGGTCGAGCAGCGAGAGAACGTGGGTGACCCCGCGCGTGCAGTGGTCCGGCAACTCCTCGATGCCGCAAATGGTGAGGACGGAAAAGGAAGTGGGCAAGATGCAGTCTTTCTCTCTGGCAACAGCCGGGCGCGGCACAGCCGCGCCCGGCAACTTCTTACTCGGCGGGAACCTTCAGGTAGTCCCTCACCAGGGTTTCGCCGATCTGCACGGCGTTCAGTGCCGCACCCTTGCGCAGGTTGTCGGACACCACCCAGATCGACAGCCCGTTGTCGACGGTCGGGTCGGTGCGGATGCGGCTGACGTAGACCGCGTCCTCGCCGGCGGATTCCTGCGGCGTCACATAGCCCTCGTTGGCGCGGTGGTCGACCACGACGATGCCGGGGTGTGCGGAAAGCGCCTTGCGCGCCTCGTCCTCGGTAATCGGATTTTCGAACTCGATGTTGATCGCCTCGGCATGGCCGACGAAGACCGGCACGCGCACGCAGGTCGCGGTTACCTTGATCTTGGGGTCGAGGATCTTCTTGGTCTCGACCACCATCTTCCACTCTTCCTTGGTGTAGCCGTCGTCCATGAAGACGTCGATGTGCGGAATCACGTTGAAGGCGATCTGCTTGGTGAACTCTTCGGGCCTGACCGGTTCGTTCACGTAGATGCCGCGCGTCTGGTTGAACAGCTCGTCCATGCCGTCCTTGCCGGCGCCCGAGACCGACTGGTAGGTCGCGACGACGACGCGCTTGATCTTGGCCAGATCATGCAGCGGCTTCAGCGCCACCAGCATCTGGATGGTCGAGCAGTTCGGGTTGGCGATGATGTTCTTCTTGCCGTAGCCCTTCAGCGCCTGGGGATTGACCTCCGGCACCACCAGCGGCACGTCCGGGTCCATGCGGAACTGCGAGGTGTTGTCGATCACCACCGCCCCCTTCTTGGCCGCCTTGGGCGAAAACTCCGCCGAGATCTTGGCGCCCGGCGAGGAGAACACCAGGTCGGTGCCGCGGAAGTCGAAGGTGGCCAGGTTCTGCACCTTGATCTCGTCGTCCTCGCCGAAGGAGATCTTGGAGCCGACGGAGCGCTCGGAGGCGAGCGCGGCGATGTCGTCGATGGGGAAATTGCGTTCGGCGAGGGTCTTCAGCATCTCGCGACCGACGGCGCCCGTCGCGCCCACCACTGCTACCTTGTATCCCATAGTCTTCTACCTATCTGCCTTTCACATCTGCTGTCTGTTAGTCTGACGGCGCCTGTCGTTCGATATCCCGGGGTGCCGACAATGGCCTCAATGGAACGCGCCCACATGCAACGCTCTGGCAGCTACCGCGAATTCTGGCCGCGCTACCTCGGCGAACACCGCCGCGCCGCGACGCGGGCGCTGCACTACATCGGAACCAGCCTGGGCCTCGTGCTGCTCGCCGGGGCCGTGGCGGCCGGCAGCTGGGCGCTGGCGGCGGCGGGCCTGGTCTGCGGCTATGCCTTCGCCTGGATCGGCCACGCCCTGGTGGAGCGCAACCGGCCGGCGACCTTCACCCACCCCTGGTGGTCGTTCGTCAGCGATTTCCGAATGCTCTTCACATGGTTGGGCGGCGGCCTGCCCGCAAGCAATAACCGGCCGGCAAGCCATAGCTGAGGCATGCACCAGCGTTCCCGCCGCTACCGGCGGGCGGCGTTCGCTCAACCTCTGCTGTGATCCCTGTGGAGAGGCCCTCAAGAAGAAAGGCCGCCCAGAGGGACGGCCTTTCCTGACGTCCATGGGGTCCCGCGCCTAGTTCCCGGCGGTTTTCACGGTGGTGGTCGGGGTCGACTGCCCGGCGTCGGCGGTGACGACCGGCTTGGGTGAGCTCTGAACGCTCTGCATATGGCCGGCGCACTCAGCGAAGGCCCCGCCCGAAAAGCCTGCGACCCCCGCCGCAACCATCAGGACCGTAAGGGTTTTCTTCATCGAACGATCTCCCTAAAGGAGCTTTCGGAAGCTGGGACTGTAGTCCCGCGGCCGTCTGCCGTCAATTGACGGATTTGTGACCGGCTCCCCAAGGCGCCCGCCCGCCCCTATGCGGCCCGCTTGTCGAGCGCCGCCAGCAGGGCGTCGCCCATGGCCGAGGTTGAGATCACCGGCTGGCCGGGGGCGGCGATGTCGCCGGTGCGCTTGCCCGCGGCCAGCACGTCCTGCACCGCCTTCTCGATGAGCTCGGCGTCCTCGGCGAGGTCGAAGGAGTAGCGCAGCATCATGGCGAAGGAGAGCAGCGTGGCCAGGGGGTTGGCCTTGTCCTGGCCGGCGATGTCCGGGGCGGTGCCGTGTACCGGCTCGTAGAGCGCGGCACGGCGGCCGCTGGCGTCGACGTCGCCCAGCGAGGCCGAGGGCAGCATGCCCAGCGACCCGGTCAGCATGGCGGCAGCATCGGAGAGGATGTCGCCGAAGAGGTTGTCGGTGACGATGACGTCGAACTGCTTGGGATTGCGGACCAGCTGCATGGCGCAGTTGTCGGCATACATATGGCTGAGCTCGACCTCGGGATACTCGGCGGCGCCCAGCTTGGTCACCTCCTCGCGCCACAGCACGCCGGACTCCATGACATTGGCCTTCTCCACCGAGCACAGGCGGTTGCCGCGCTTCTTGGCCAGCTCGAAGGCGACGCGGGCGACGCGCTGGATCTCCGGGGTGGTGTAGACCTGGGTATTCACGCCGCGGCGGGTGCCGTCGGGCAGGGTCTCGATGCCGCGCGGCTCGCCGAAGTAGACGCCGCCGGTCAGCTCGCGGACGATCATGATGTCGAGGCCGGCGACCAGCTCCGGCTTCAGGGTCGAGGCGTCGACCAGGGCGTCGAAGCAGAGCGCGGGGCGCAGGTTGGCGTAGAGCACCATTTCCTTGCGCAGGCGCAGGAGGCCGCGCTCCGGCTTCTGGGCGAAGGGCAGGTTGTCCCACTTCGGCCCGCCGACGGCGCCCAGCAGCACGGCGTCGGCGTTCATCGCCTTTTCCACCGTGGCGTCGCTCACCGGCACGCCCTCGCCGTCGATGGCGGCGCCGCCGACCAGCCCCTCGTCGAGGTCGAAGCTGATGGCCCGGCGCTTGTCCATCCAGTCGATGACCCGGCGCACCTGGCCCATCACCTCGGGGCCGATGCCGTCACCGGGCAGGACGAGCAGTTTCTTGTTGGCGGCCATGGAACGCTTCCTCTTCTTGATTTGCAGTGTGGCTGTGGTGGTTTGGCGGGCTTGGCTAGCCCAAAGTCTGATCGGCGGCAAGCGCCAGCGCGTCGCGCGCCGCGCGCTGGCCGCTTATGAAGGCGCCGTGGGCGGTGGCGTATTCGTCCGGCGATGTCGCCTCACCGGCGAAGAACAGGCGGTCGTCGAGCGGCGCGGCGAGATCCGCGCGGG
>DAIQBR010000248.1:2823-6127 GCA_036781105.1 Kiloniellaceae bacterium | reverse complement strand
CCAGGGCTACGCCATCGTCGTCATCCAGCTGCCGCAGGGTGCCTCGCTGGCGCGCACCGACGAGGTGACATTGCGGGCCTCGGAGATCATCCAGTCGACGCCGGGCGTGCGCAACGCGGTGGCCTTCGCCGGCTTCTCCGGCGCCACCTTCACCAATGCCACCGACGCTGCGGTGATCTTCGCCGGGCTCGAGCCCTTCGAGGAGCGCCTCGCCGCCGGCCAGCCTGCCGGTGCCATCATCGGCCAGCTCTTCGGGCGCCTGCAGTCGATCCAGGAGGCCTTCGTCATCGCCGTGCCGCCGCCCTCGGTGCGCGGTGTCGGCAGCTCCGGCGGCTTCAAGATCCAGCTGCGTGACCTGAACAGCGCCGAGATGGACCGTGTGCTGCAGTCGGCCTACGCCGTCATGGGCCAGGCGCAGCAGACCGGCAAGCTGACCGGCGTGTTCACCACCTTCAACAACTCCGCGCCGCAGTTCTACCTGGAGATCGACCGCCGCAAGGCGCAGATCCTGGACGTGCCGATCCCCAACATCTTCGAAACCCTGTCGATCAACCTCGGCACCTCCTACGTGAACGACTTCAACGCCTTCGGGCGCATCTACCAGGTGCGCGCCCAGGCCGACCAGCAGTTCCGCATGGAGCGCCAGGACATCCAGCGCCTGAAGGTGGCCACGGCCAGCGGCGAGCTGGTGCCGCTCGGCACGCTGGTGGAGATCCGCGACGTCTCCGGGCCGAACCTGGTGCAGCGCTACAACATGTTCGTCTCGGTGCCGCTGCAGGGCAACGCGGCGCCCGGTGTCTCGACCGGCGAGGCGCTCGACGCCATGGAGGATCTCGCCCGCCAGGTGCTGCCGCCGGGCACCGACTTCGAGTGGACCGAGCTGGCCTATCAGGAGCGCAACACCGGCAACACGGCGACCTTCATCTTCGCCCTTTCGGTGCTCTTCGTGTTCCTCGCCCTGGCGGCGCAGTACGAGAGCTGGAGCCTGCCGCTGGCGATCATCCTCATCGTGCCGATGAGCGTGCTCTCGGCCCTGGTCGGCATCACCCTGCAGGGCATGGACAACAACATCCTGACCCAGGTCGGCCTCATCGTGCTGGTCGGCCTCGCCGCCAAGAACGCCATCCTGATCGTGGAGTTCGCCAAGCAGGCCGAGGACGTGGGCGACAGCCTGGTGGAGGCGGTGGTGAAGGCCTGCCGCCTGCGCCTCAGGCCCATTCTGATGACCGCCTTCGCCTTCATCCTGGGCGTGGTGCCGCTGGCGCTGGCCACTGGCCCCGGCGCCGAGATGCGCCAGTCGCTGGGCGTCACGGTGTTCTCGGGGATGCTGGGGGTGACCTTCTTCGGCCTTTTCCTGACGCCGGTCTTCTATGTCACCATCCGCGGCATCACCCGCCGTCTCAGGCCCGCGCGCCGCGGCCCCGACCCGGAAGTGCAGCCCTCGGGCGGCGCCGACTAGACGCTGCATCGCAGGCGGCGAGCAGAACAGCGGTCTTGAGATAGCGAGAGCAAGCCTTCAAAATGGGCCGTCAGGAACACGTCACCCTGGGGACCCCTCTGATCGACAGACTCATAGCAGGCGGCCAGCCGTGGATGCTGCGGGCCCTCTACCTGTATCGTCGGATCCTCCGTCTCCCGATTATGGCTATCGAGGGATCTGTACGCGAATCCGTCGCAGCGGTCGCTCTCATGGCTGTGGCATTTGCGCTCTTCGACGTCATAGCGGAGGTCAAGCAGCCGGACGCTACCAGCGTCAACGTCGTGCTTGCCCTCTGCCTGCTCGGCGCCTTCATTCCGATCAGGGATTTGCCGAAGGAGCTTCGCGTCCTTCTGTATTACATCAACGGCATCGCGATCTTCTATCTGGCCGTGGGATATCCCACCCATGATGCCGTGACAGGTCATTTCGCCGCCGACTGGCGCCCGCTGGCCCTGGCGATCGGCGCGATCGGCTTTCTCCGGCCGGCGTTTGTGCTCTTTTCGCTCAAGGCCGTTGTCTGGCAGAAGGAACTGACACGGGCGGAATTTCCGCCGGGCATCAGCGCGACCGACTACATCGCCGTCATCGAGGTGGGAGAGTTCATCGTCTGTCTGGTGCTGGTCGCCTGCGTGCTGCGCGCACTTGCCCTGCTGCCGCGGTTCAGGCGTTTTGCCGGGGCGATCGGCATTGACTGCCGGCGTGTCGAGGCCGTGGCCTTCACCCTGGGCTTCTTCGCCGGGATCGGCATCCACCTGGCCAACTACTTCTGGTCAGGTTACGGCAAGCTGCATCTTCGCAATGCCGGACCGCTTGATTGGGCCCTGGAGAACCCGACCTACATCCTCGCCACCACGTCCTATATGGTCGGCACATTTACCGTTTACGATCTGCCTTTCATAGACGCCCAGACAGCCCTCGCCCTGACGAAGTTCATCAACGTGCCCATGAACTGCTTCGTTCTCGCCATTCAGTTGCTTTGCGTTCTGGCCGCGTTCCGGCGGCGGGCTCTCATCGTGATCACGCTGCTTTACGACTTGATGCACGTTGGCATCTTCTTGCTGACCGGCATCTTCTTCTGGAAGTGGATACTGCTGAACGTCGGAATCGTCCAAGCGCTCTCCTGTCGCAAGCGGGAGATGACGTTCCTGCCCATTGCCGTCGTAGCAGGGGCAATCTTTACGGCACCGTCGATGTTTACGACCGTGATCTTGGCATGGTTCGACACCGGCGGGGTGAATGCCGGGCGCATCGTGGCGGAGACCGCGGCTGGAGATCGTGTCGACGTACCGTCGAATTTCTTCATCGACAAATCTATCAGCTTCGCCCAACAGGATCCGGGGAAGCCCTTCGACCAGGCGCTCCGGACAAAGACCTGGGGGGGAACGCGGCGTTACGAGATCATGAAGAGTTTCACCGACCGCTGCGACTTTGAAGGGCCAATAAGGCCTACGGTACGGCCGGAAAAGCTGGCCGATGTCGCCCAGTTCCTGCAGCTGCACCATCGACGTCTTGTTGACCTGGCCGGAGAAGATGGCCGCTTCGCGTACAACCTCTATCCGCACCACATCTGGTCTTCCTGGCTGCGCGATCAGGCCTTCCGGAATCTCGACATCCGGGAGATCCAGGCCTATATTCTGGTCGTTGAAAGTTATTGTGTCGCTTTAGCGGACGACGGCACGATCACAAAGCGCAGTTTGATGACGAGCGAGTACCGTGTCCCCATCGACGATCCACTCCCTCGAAGACCTTAGAGCGCGCACGGCGGTCGTGTATGACGGCTTCTGCCCCTTCTGCACCAACTATGTCAGATTGCAGCGCTTTCGC
>DAIQBR010000248.1:0-2813 GCA_036781105.1 Kiloniellaceae bacterium | reverse complement strand
GTCCCGTCGACCTGATCGATGCGCGCGAGCATCCCGTGCTGGCCCGCGCCCTTACCGCTGCGGGCTATGACCTTGACGATGGAATGGTCTTTTCCTGGCAGGGTGAACTCTATCATGGCGACGATAGCCTGAATCGCATTGCCCTGCTGAGCAGCAAGAGCGGCGTCGCGAACCGCATCATGGCGATGATGTTCAGCAGTCCCGCCGTCTGCCGGGTCGCCTACCCATTTCTTCGCATGGGACGGAACGCGGCACTGGCGATGTTGCGGCGACCCAAGTTGAACTCCTCCGCCTGACCTGCGGCCGCCGCGGCGCCAGCCGAGAGGTGCAGCCCTCGGGCGGCGCCGACCAGGCAGACCGCGGGGTCTCAGGGCAGGGTGTAGCGCAGCTCCGGCCAGTACATGATGCCGGCGACGCTTTCGCTCAGGCCGGCGTGGTCCAGCGTTATCTTGTGGAAGTCGCCACGGATGATGACCGGGCCATTGCCCGTGATCTCGGCAAAGCGCCCGGAGCCGCCGGTGATGGCGAAGGTGCCGTTGCAGCCGACCAGGTGCACGCCGTCGCAGCGCAGATCCGCATAGAGCTGGCTCTGATCTTCGGCCAGGAAGGCGCAGCGCGCCTCGCCCCTCTGGCGCCCGGTATCCAACTCGATGTCGATGGCGGCAGGACAGCTCATGATGCCGGCGGGCACCGGGCCGCGCTCGGTTTCGACGTAGACCCTGCCCTTGAGCACGCCGGCGAAGGTCGCGCTGTTCTCGCCGGTCTGCACGACCTCTCCCTCGACCAGCCAGACCGAGAAGGCCGTGACGGTCTGCTCTTCGGCCTGTGCCGGCGCTGCGAGGGCCGCCAGCAGCGCCGCGCCGACCATGGCTCCCTGCAGCACCGATGATCCTGCCGACATGGTTTTCCCCTTTCCGCGATGACGTCCGTTGCGTGACAGCTTTGCCACGGGTGGACGGCTATTTGTCGAATTCGATGTAGACCGCATCGGCGCCCATGGCGAGCGCCAGGCCCTCACGACGGGTCTTGAGGTGCAGAGAGACCCCGGCAGCGTTCTGCAGCCACAGCTCGCCCTTGTCGATGTCGCCGGCGACAAGGCCGTAGCGTCCCTGGGCGTAGGCACCGGGGAAGTCCTCGACCTTCTTCAGGTCGTAGACTTCGCCGACGGCCTCCATCCTGGAGACGCCGAAGCCGCCGACCCCCAGGCCGCCGATGGTGAAACGGTACTGCTTGCCGTCGAAGTCCAGGGTGCCGCCGCCCAGGTTGCCGCTGCCGATGAAAGCGATCTGCACCTGCTCGATCCTGACCGTGCCCGAGGGCTTCTTCTCTTCCTGGCCGTGCAGAGCCTGGGGGAGCAGCAGCAGGAAGCTGGCGAGGCAGAGGCCCGCGAGGCGGCGGGGCAAGGCCGGTTTCGGTCCCGAACCCCTTCTATTGGCAATCGATTCCTGGAACCCGCCATCCATGATCGTCGCCCCCCTGATGATGCCGCTACAGGTTTCAGCCGCAAAGGGCCCACGCGATAAGCACATAGAGTAGCCGACCTCTACAAGCTGCGGAAGCCCCTGTTGGCCGGTGGGGGACGAGGAACAAGGGGCAGGGCGCCGATACCACCCCGCTGTCATTACCGCGCTTGACCCGGTAGTCCATCGCGACGCACGCACCGCTCCTGCGAGCGGATGAATGGACCCTCGTGTCAAGCACGAGGGTGACGGGAGGAGGGGGGCGGCAGTTGGCTGCGGACTGCCCCGTCAGCCGCCTTCCGCGAAGTCCTTCAAACTCTCGCCATCGAAGCGGAAGTAGACCTTCTCCTCGATCCGCCTGGCGCCGATACGCTCGTAGAAATCCAGGGCGCGGGGGTTGGTGGTCTCCGCGGTCCAGTCCAGGCGCACGGCGCCGCGCGCGATTCCCTGTTGCGCCACCGCCCGCATCAGCGTGACGCCGACACCCCCGCCGCGCGCCTCTGCGCGCACGAAAAGCTCCTTCATGTAGAGCTGGCCGCCGCAGTCGGGGGCGGGGTAGAGCAGGGCGAAGCAGGCGAAGCCGACCGGCTTGCCGCCGGCCTCCGCCAGCAGGACCTTTGCGTCGGCCGCTTCCGACAGCACGTTGTCGCGCAGATGCACCGCGATCTCTTCGACCGGCGCCGCCTTGTCGCCCCAGTAGTGGCGGTCGCAGAGGTGGAACAGCTCGGCCAGCGCCGCCGCGTCGGCGGGCGTCGCCGGGCGGCAGACGATGTCGTCTCCGCTCACGCCCGCTTCTTCTTAGCCTTGGCGGCGGTGCTGCGCAGGTAGGGGATGAGGTACTGGCCGGTATAGCTCTCGGCCACCTGGGCGACTTCCTCCGGCGTGCCGGCCGCGACCAGGCGGCCGCCGCGGTCGCCGCCGCCGGGGCCGAGGTCGAGGATCCAGTCGGCGGTCTTGATGACCTCCAGATTGTGCTCGATGACCAGCACCGTGTTGCCCTGGTCGACCAGCGCCTGCAGCACCTCCAGCAGCTTCTTCACGTCGTCGAAGTGCAGCCCGGTGGTCGGCTCGTCGAGAATGTAGAGGGTCTTGCCGGTGGCCCGCCGCGACAGCTCCTTGGACAGCTTCACGCGCTGCGCCTCGCCGCCGGAGAGGGTCGTCGCCGGTTGGCCGATATGGATGTAGCCCAGGCCGACCTTCTGCAGCGTCTCCAGCTTGGCGCGGATCGACGGCACCGCCTTGAAGAAGTCCACGCCCTCGTCGACGGTCATGTCCAGGATGTCGGCGATCGACCTGTCCTTGAAGGTGATCTCCAGGGTCTCGCGGTTGTAGCGCTTGCCCTTGCAGACGTCG
>DAIQBR010000247.1:0-6182 GCA_036781105.1 Kiloniellaceae bacterium | reverse complement strand
CACCCCAGGGTGCCGCCTGCAGCTTCAGGCGCACCTGGGCGATGGGCGTATCCGGCGTCACCGAGGAGTAGCGGTGGTCCATCACCGAGGAGACCTTCACGCGCCGCATGAGTCCGGTCTGATGCCCGCCGCGGATGGCGACGCCGCGGCGCTCCAGCTGCCAGGTGAAGAACGACTGCTTGTGGACCTGCTGGGTGACCACGCTGGCGATCACCGTGGCGAGCATGACGGCGATGGTCAGCTCGTAGTCGTTGGTGAGCTCGAAGATCATCAGGATGGTGGAGATCGGCGCACCGAGCACCGCGCCGGCGACAGCGCCCATCCCGATCATGGTGTAGGCACCATGGCCTGACGAGAGGTCGGGAAAGGCCTGCGTGGCGATCACCCCGTAGGCACCGCCCACCATGGCCCCAATGAAGAGCGAGGGCGAGAAGACGCCGCCGGCAAAGCCGCTGCCCAGGGAGATCGCCGTGGCCGCGGTCTTGGCAACGATGAGCGCCAGCAGCAGCCACAGGGGATAGCTGTCGGACAGCGCGGCGTCGGTCGCCTCGTAGCCGACGCCCAGAACCTGCGGAAAGGCCAGGGCGATGAGGCCGACCAGCAACCCGGCCATCGCCGGGCGCATCCAGGGCGGCGCCGGAATCTTGGCCACGGTATCCTCGGTGAACATGATCGACCACATGAAGAGGATTGCGGCCAGCGCCGAGACCAGGCCGAGGATGGCGAATGCCGGGAACTCCCAGAACGACACGATGGTCCAATTCTCGGGCAGGATGAAGGCGGGGAAGTCGCCGTAGCGCGCGCGGCTGATCAGCGTGCCGGTGACCGAAGCGATGACGATGGGCGCAAAGGCGGAGAGGGCGTAGTGCCCGACCACCACCTCGAGGGCGAAGAAGGACCCGGCGATGGGCGCGTTGAAGGACGCGGCGACGCCCGCGGCGACGCCGCAGCCGAGCAGCGTGCGCGCCAGTACACGGCCGAGATGAAGGCGCTTGGCCGCCCAGGACCCGAGCGAAGCGCCGAGATGGACCACCGGCCCCTCTCGGCGAGAGCCGCGCGGATTCCGACGGTCAGCGACATGCGCGCGTCGTGAAGGGCCGAAGCCTCGATGACATGGGACACGTTCTGAGGTCGGGCACCCGGCAGCAGGTAGCGGATATAGAGGCCGATGAGCAGGCCACCGGCCGTCGGCACGAGGACCACCTGCCACCACGGCAGCGCGGCCGCCATGGTCGCGACGTTTTCGCCGCTGAAGCCAAAGACGAGCCACTGGATGCCGCCAATGGCGTCGCGGAAGGCAACCGCGGCGCCACCCGCGGCGGCGCCGATCACCACGGCAAGAATCGACAGCACGACCTGGTCGTTGCGCCCGAACCGCAGCAGAGAGACGCGCACCCGCCGCTTGATGGTCCTGGCCCGCATCACGGCCCGCCGCCCTCATCCATGGCGACGCTGGCCGGCGAAGCCGGCCGTCCGGCGAGGTTGGCAGGGCAGGTCATCACTGATCCCAGATCCGAACAATAAGGCGTCGGGCCGGTCCCGCCCGACCAAGCGCCACTATGGGGCAGCGACGCACGACTCCTTCAACAACACTATAACCAAGATTTCGCCCGCAAGTCCTTAACGGCCGCAGGCCTCCGGTCGCCGCGTCCGGGCTAGTTGCAGCGGCCGATGGAATTCTCGGCGCAGACCCGTTTCCCGTCGGTCCAGGTCGCCCCGGAGAGTTTCGCCAGGGTGAAGTCCGCCCCCTCCAGCTTGGCTCCGGTGAGGTTCGCGCCGGAAAGATTGGCCTCGAAGAGACGGGCCCGGCGCAGGTCTGCCGTGGCCAGGTCCGCATTCGAGAGGTTGGCCTTGGTCAGGTCCGCCTCGCGCAGGTCCGCGCCCGGGAAGCTCGCACCGGAAAGGTTGGCGTTGACGAACTTGGCCCGGAAGGCCTTGACCTCGGCGAAGCTGCTGCCCGTCAGATCGGCGCGGAAGAAACTGGCATCGCGACGCCGCGGAACTCCAGGCGGTCGAAGACACAACGCCGCCAGTTGACCCCGGGGCCGGGCGGATCGGTACAGTCGGCCAGCGCATCGGCGGCCGGAGCCAGGACAACAAGGGCAAGAGCGAGGAGCCAGGGGCGGAGTAACTGCATGGCTCTAGCATCCCCATCGCACCGGCCAGAGCAACGGAAAAGTCGTCCCCCTGAAATGCTCATGTCCCAAGCAGCGGCGGCTTGGTGATCACCCGCCCGGCTTCCGTCGGCAGGGGCAGATCGCGGTGCCCGGCGAAGACTTGGGCGAGGCGCTCGCGGATGTCGGGCGGGAAGAGACTGACCCGGCGGCGCTTGAGGTCGACGTAGAGCGCCAGCCCTTCCATGGTCGCCGAAAGGTAGCCCTCCGCAGCATGATACATATGATGGAAGAACCGCAGCCGCTTGTCGTCGAAGCCGAGCAACTGCGTGGTGATGCGCAGGGGATCGCCCTCGTGCACTTCGCGCTGATAGGTCAGGTGGATGTCGCCGGCAAAGGTGGAGCCAGCGGTCGCCTCGCGATGTGCGGCGTCGAGGCCGACATGGTCGAAAAAGGCATCGGTCGCGTGATCGAAGGCCAGCAGATAGTAGGCCACGTTCATGTGGCCGTTGTAGTCGATCCACTCCGGCAGCACGACCGCACGGTGTCGGTCGAACGGCGCTTCTATCATGCCCAAAACCTCTCCAATTCGCTACACTGCGGGCTCCATGCCGGGGCCAAAGACCGCGGCGGGCCCCGCGCGCCGCACGATAGAGCATTGGCCGCGGCGGTCAAAGCCGCTAGCGTCGCCGCTCGGATCGGCACAATGCAGGGAACAAGATGAGCCGTCTGCTCGCCTTCCTGGGCGGTCACGCCACCTGGGTCCTCTTCGTCGGCGTGTTCCTGGGTCTGGCGCTGCCCTCGCTCTCGACGCTCGCCCGCCCGCTGCTGGCGCCGGCCGTGGCAGTCCTGCTGACGGCGACGCTGGTGCGCATCGACTGGCGTTTCATGCTGAACCATCTACGGCGCCCCTGGTCTGCCGCGGTGATCATCATCTGGCTGTTGATTGGCGCCCCCCTCGCCACCGCCGGTGTCCTCGCGCTGGTGCCTCTGCCGACGAGCCTGACCACCGCGCTGGTGCTGATGGCGGCGGCGCCGCCGATCCTCAGTGCCGCACCCATCGCCATGATGCTGGGGCTGGACGGTGCCCTCGCCCTTGTGGTCGGGCTGATCGCCACCCTGCTGACGCCGCTGACCGTGCCGCCCCTGGCGCTCGCCCTGCTCGGGCTCGAACTCGACATCGGCATCACCGAATTCATGGTCCGCCTCGCCGTCGTCGTCGCCATTGCCCTGGCGGCGGCGCTGGTGATCCGCCGCGCCATCGGCCGCGAACGCCTGCCCCGCCTCAGCCGCCACCTGGACGGCCTCGTCGTCGTCGTGATGCTGGTCTTCGCCGTCGCCATCATGGACGGGGTTACGGCAACCCTTGCCGAACGTCCGACGACGGTGGCGCTGTGGCTGCTGGCCGCCTTCGTCGCCAACCCAGCCTTGCAGATCGCCGGCGCACTCGCCTTCGCCTGGCTCGGACAACGCCGGGCCCTCACCGTCGGACTGGTCTCCGGCAACTGCAATATGGGGCTGCTGCTGGCCGCCTTCCCGCCGGACACGGACACCGACGTGGTGCTCTACTTTGCTGTTGCACAGTTGCCGATGTACATGCTGCCGGCCCTGCTTCTGCCGCTCTACCGGCGCCTGGTCACGCCCGAACCCGATTCGGATTCCCCTTCCATTCGAACAGGTTAGGTGAAGGGCGCCGGGACGCCCGGAGGTGCCGCCCGGCACCCACTTTGCCCACCCATGAATTGATGCATTTATGCAACAGTGGTGCAAAGGGATAGCAGGGCCGTGACCTAGGTCACTAGTCACGCAATCTGCGCTATGATAGGGGAATCGTGGTTAGCAGGGTCGGCTTCGCCGCCATTTGGTCCAGGGATCATTAATAGAATTTCGCTAGATTTCAGTCGCGGTTTCATGCGGTTTGCTCGGAACCTCCGGGGGGCTCTTTGCTGGGCCCGTCATAGACGACCGGCGCACCCGGATCGAAGGCCCTCTCCGCAGCGTCGTGGGCGACCTATCAGGTGCAGTGCCTTTTTCGGGGGTAAGGACTTGTTCAGCGGTAAGGTGAGTTTGTCGGTTCCGCGGTCGTTGCGGCCTCTTCTCGGCGTTGTTGCTCTCTCCGTATTCCTGGCTGCCTGCGCAGCGAACCCGGAAACAGCCGGCCGCCAGCCAGGCGACCCGGAGTTCAGCCAGGTCGCGCAGACGGGCTCGGACGCCTGGGGCGAAAGCGAGTCCGGCGACTTCGGGCCGGAGCCCGACGACAACGACCCGCTCGAAGTGCCCAACCGCATGTTCTTCGCCTTCAACGAGGCGCTCGATTTCATGATCATCCGCCCCGTGGCGGTGACCTACCGTTTCATCGTCCCGACGGGTGTGCGCAACTCCGTGCGCAACTTCCTGCGCAACCTGCGCACCCCGGTGATTCTGGCCAACGATCTGCTGCAGGGCGACCTGGAGCGGGCGGAGATCACCTTCACCCGCTTCTTCATCAATTCCACCATCGGCCTGCTGGGTGTCTTCGATATCGCCGCCGAGTCCGGCTTCGCCTATCATGACGAAGACTTCGGCCAGACCATGGGAACCTACGGTGCCGGCGAGGGTTTCTACCTCGTGCTACCGATTCTTGGACCTTCATCGCTGCGCGACGGCGGCGGCCGTATCGTCGATATCTTCCTCGACCCGCTGACCTACCTCGCACCTCAGGAGGTCGGGCTGGGCCGCGCCGTTGCCACGGGCGTCGACTTCCGCGCGCGCAATATCGAGGAACTGGACGAACTCAAGTCCGACTCGCTCGACTTCTACGCGCGTATCCGATCCCTCTACCGCCAGTTCAGGGAGAATGAAATCAACAACGGCGCGCCTGCGGGCGACTCCCCGAACTTCACCGAGATCCCGGGGCAGAGTTCGTCGTCGCTGGAGTGACCGCCATGCGCTGCCGCCATTCAAGATCCTTCCTCGCACCCTTGCTCATGGTGCTCGCCGTCTGGCTGCCGAGCGCCGCGGCCGCGCTCGACACCAAGCAGGCGGCCGATTTCCTGGAGAATCTCCAGGAGAAGGCCGCCAGCCGCCTGGGCGACACTTCGGTCAGCGAGACCGAGAAAGAGCAACGTTTCCGCGAGCTGTTCAACGAGAACTTCGACGTTCCCGCCATCGGGCGCTTCGTCATCGCCCGCTACTGGCGTGGCGCCTCAGAGGCCGACCAGGCGGCCTTCCTGGAGGTCTTCGAGGACGCCATGGTGCAGCGCTTTTTGCCGCTGCTGGCCGAGAACAGCAGCGAGCGTTTCCAGATCGGCAACGTTACCCCGGACGGCAATTCCGAAAACATGGCGCTGATCGATTCCCGCATTGAACGCCCCGAAGGCGAGCCCTATCGGGTGGCCTGGCGCGTGCGCGAAACGGACGGAAAGTTCAGGATCCTGGATATCGTGGCGGAAGGCGTGAGCATGGCGATCACTCTGCGCTCGGAGTACGGCACGGTACTGAAGAACAACGGCGGCCAACTGCCGCCGCTGACGGAGGCCCTGCGCGAAAAAGTCGAGCGCGGCGCCTTCGCACCGCAGATCAACTAAGTCTCCAAGGAAAATATCTCCGCCGGGGCAGGTCTGCCGTCTGTCCGATCCGCCCTCTAGCGCGTGAGGGGCTTGTACTTGATGCGGTGCGGCTGGTCGGCGGCCGAGCCGAGGCGGCGGTGGCGGTCTTCCTCGTAGGCCTCGTAGTTGCCCTCGAACCAGACCACCTGACTGTCGCCCTCGAAGGCCAGGATATGGGTCGCAATGCGGTCCAGGAACCAGCGGTCATGCGAGGTGACCAGCACGCAGCCGGCAAACTCGGTGATCGCCTCTTCCAGGGAACGCAGCGTGTCGACGTCGAGGTCGTTGGTCGGCTCGTCGAGCAGCAGCACGTTGGCGCTTTCCTTCAGCATCTTGGCCAGGTGCACGCGGTTGCGCTCGCCGCCCGAGAGCTGCGCGACCTTCTTCTGCTGGTCGCTGCCGCGGAAGTTGAAGGCGCCGACGTAGGCGCGCGACTGGACCTGGTGTTTGCCGAGCTGGATCACGTCCAGGCCGCCGGAGA
>DAIQBR010000246.1:3655-6218 GCA_036781105.1 Kiloniellaceae bacterium | reverse complement strand
AAGCCGCTGGAGCTGTCCAGCAGGGTCAGCGGTACCCGCACCCCGGCATCGCCCAGCGCCCAGATCGCTTTGTAGAATTCGGCGAGGTTGCGGACGCTCTTGTTGCCGACGGCGGTGACGATGGCGTTGGGCACCACGCCGGCCTGCTCGGCCGGTCCGCCGGGCGTGACCCGGCTGATGAGGATATGGCCGCGGAGCTCCTGGGCGTTGAGGCCGAGCCAGGGGCGCACCGACTTGGCCGAGCGTCCGTCGCGCAGCAGTTCGTCCATGATCGGCGGCAGTGCCGAGATCGGTACGAACATGTTGCCGGGCAGCTGTTCGCCGGGGGCTGCCGCATCGGCGACGATCAGCGAGCCGATGCCGAGCAGCCTACCGTCGGCGCCGATCAGCGCAGCCCCGCCGAAGCTGCGGTAGGGCGGCGCGGTGAAGATCGCGTCCGGCAGCAGGTATTCCCAATAACCGGCGAACTCGCGGCGCGAGACCACCAGGGCCGGGCTTGGCCCGTCCGGGCCGGCAACCAGGACGCGGGTTTTCTCGGTGAGGCCCGTCGAGTCGCCCAGCTCGATGGGCGTCGCGCTGAGGCGCGCGAGAGGGCGCAGCAGGCCGAAGCCGGTATCGTAGTCGTAGGCCACGACGTCGGCCGGCACGACATGGCCGTTCTGCTCGATGATCTCGGTCTGCTCGGCCTCCATGATGAGGTAGCCGATGGTCAGCACGAGTCCGTCTTCCCCGATGACGACGCCGCCGCCTTCGCGCTCCGAGCCGAGGGTCTGCGCCGTACGCGCGGTCGAGGGCACGGTCGCCCGCACGCCGACCACCGCGTTAAGCGGGTTCGTCTTGGGACTGCTGGCGGTCTGGCCCAGTGCGGGCTGAGCCGCCAAGGCCGTCAGACCGAGGAAACCGATGATCAGGGCAACGAACCGACTGGCCCCTTGGGGGGCCGAAACAACCTTCGCCATGCCGCTCTCCGTTGTTCGTGTGCGGCGTCTCCCCCTCTTGGGAACGACTATAGCACCTTTCGGAAGCTAGGGCGCAGGCTCCGTGGTTCCAGGGTCATGCCTGAGATGTCTTTACCAATTCGGAAGAATTGATTCGATATTCTGCAGCCTTCGATTGTGATGCGCTGAGACATTCCGGGTCCGTCCATGCTTCTCTACGTCCTGTTCGTAGTCTTGCTGTTCTATTTGCCGCTGGCGATAGCGGCACTTAGTCCGGCCCTGGCGGTGTGGCACTTCTCCTGGGGAAAGAGGTCCCCTTCGATCGCTGCCTTCAGCTTCGTGGTGTTTCTGCTTCCGGTCGCAATTTCTGTGCTGCTCCGGGAGTCGACGGCGCACCTGGATGACCGTCGACCCGAATTGGCATACGTACTGTGGTTCTTCCCGGGCCTGATGCTGTTGCTGCATGGCTATGGGCGTGAGAAGCCCTATGTCAGCACCCGTGCAAGCTTGTTCTATCTCGGCATGCTTGCTCTGATGATTGTCCCGTCGATGTTCGTGGGCTACTTGGCGATCCCCGCTCTTACAGCTGTAGCCGCCATTGTCTATATCATTGCCTGCCGCGACGATGAGAGTATGAAGCGCCGCCGGCAGGTGGGATGTGCACTGTTGCTGCTGCCACTCGTCGTTTCGCTGGTCGTCCGGCTGCCTGCGAACCTTGACCTGGCCGGGGTCTGTCGCTGGGCTGCCGGCTCGGAGTTCCCTTCAGTATCGACCCCTGTGTCTGTGCTGGCAGTGGACTATGCCGACGTCGGGTGCCGCTACTACTGCTTCAGTCCTCTCCAACGCCGCAAGCTCGCAGCGATGGAGGTGGGAGCGGACGGCTGGAGCGGCCCGCGCTACCCGGCGGGGCCGCACCGTTACGAAATGGCGCCGCTGGCCAAGCGAGGCAGCTTACCGGTCCCGCCGCAGGTTGGTCCTGAGTCCTGCATCGAAAACCGTGGCGGAACTGGGGCATGTCTGGTCGCCACGCCAATAGAGGCCTATTCCGCGGAGTTCCTGTTGCGCCTGCGTGATAGCGTTTCCACGAACGAATCAATTTCAGAAGAAAGCTTCGAGATTGTTGATCGAGGCAGCGGCAACGTGGTTGCCTGGACCTCCGGCTTCTACCTGGAGGAAAGTGAGGTGCAGGAGTTTCTCGACATACCCTTCGCCCTGGTTACAGGCAACTTGGGTAAGTGTGCGAACAACGGTCCGCGGCTCAATGAATTCATCGAAACCTTCGCGAAAGCTTCGCAGGCCGGCGCCTCTCAATAGGAGCCGATACTAGTCTTCCAGCAGGTATGCGCCCTGGCGGTGCGGCAGGGGGTCCTTGCCGACCACCTTGGCCAGCACCATGCCGGGGCGCACGTAACGCTGGGCGCGCTGCGACAGCACGAGGCCCGACGCCTGCGTGGTGACGGCGTGGCGGGCCTTCTCCGGCGGCTGTGTCGGGTCGACAACCCAGGCGATGACGTCGCCCTTCTTCACCTCCTGGCCGAGCTCGACGGCGTAGGCGACCACGCCGGCGGCGGGGCTGCGCACCGTGTCGGTGGCGTCCAGGCGCGTCGCCTCGCAGAGCGCGGCGG
>DAIQBR010000246.1:0-3555 GCA_036781105.1 Kiloniellaceae bacterium | reverse complement strand
CCAGGCAGGCGGCCGGAAGGGGATGCTGCGGATAGCGCGCGGCGAGCCGCGTCCAGGGCGTGGAAAAGGTCTCGTCGAAGGAGCTGCCGCCGGAGTCCTCGGCCAGCAGCACGGCGCGGCAGCGGAGGTCGGCGGCGAAGTCGGCCGCCTGCGGCCAGTGCGCGGGAATCAGGAAGAGGTGCATCAGCGCCTGGTCGTCGCAGTGCAGGTCCAGCACCACGTCGGCGTCGCAGGCGAGGCGGGAGAGGGCCAGACGCAGGGAATGCAGCTCGCTGCCCGGCTCCTCGGCGGCCAGATGCTCGACCATGGCCCGGCGGACGAGGGCGACGTTCGCCTCGGCGTCGTCGCCCAGCCGGCCCTCCAGGCCCTCGGCGACGGCGTCGAAGAGGTCCGGCCAGTTGCGGTTGAAATTGCCGCCGCCGCCCTGCTCGTAGCGGCCCATGTTCTCGCCGTTGGTGAACTGCGCGAGGCCGATGGGGTTGGCGTAGGGCACCAGGATCACCTCCCCGGTGACGGCACCGCGCCGCTCGGCCTCTTCGAGCAAGCCGTAGAGGTGGTGCTGGACCAGCAGGCCCGGCGTCTCGTCGGCGTGCAGGGCGGCCTGCAGGTAGATCTTGGGGCGCGCGCCGGGTTGCCCGAAGCGGTGGACGGTCAGCTCGCGGGTGGTCCCCGGGCCGACGGTCATGAGGGGCAGGCGGTCGCTGCGGGCGGGCATGGCGGAATTCCTATCGCGGTCGTGGAGCGCGCATGAAAGGCCCGCGCCCGGGTCAGGTCAAGCCGCCTCGCCGGGGCGCGAAAAAAAGCCCGCCTTACCGCGTGAGCCGGCCGGCCCGCTGCGCTATACAGGGGGCATGTCCGACCTCTTTGCGGCCCCCCAGCCGGACTCCAGCCCGGCGACGGGGCCCTATCCCTATCTCAGCGCCCTCAACGAGGTCCAGCGCGCCGCGGCCGAGGCCCTCGACGGGCCGGTCCTGGTGCTGGCCGGTGCCGGCACCGGCAAGACCCGGGTGCTGACCACGCGGCTGGCTCACCTGCTGGTCACCGGCAAGGCGCGCTCGCCCGGCGAGATCCTCGCCGTCACCTTCACCAACAAGGCGGCGCGGGAGATGAAGGACCGCGTGGCGGCGCTCTTGAACCGGCCCTCGGTGGAGGGCTGGTGGCTCGGCACCTTCCACGCCATCGCCGTTCGCATCCTGCGCCGCCATGCCGAGGTGGTCGGCCTGAAGAGCAACTTCACCATCCTCGATACCGACGACCAGATCCGCCTGCTGAAGCAGATCCTGCAGGCCGAGAACGTCGACGAGAAGAAATGGCCGGCGCGCGCCATGCTGGCGATCATCGAGCGCTGGAAGGATCGCGGCCTGACTCCGGAGCGGGTTTCCGCGGGCGAGGCGGGGGATTTCGCGCGTGGCCGCGCGGTGGAGCTCTACAAAGCCTATCAGGAGCGCCTGCGCACGCTGAATGCCTGCGACTTCGGAGACTTGCTGCTGCATAACCTGACGCTCTTCCAGTCACAGCCGGAGGTGCTCGCCGACTACCACCGGCGCTTCCGCTATATCCTGGTCGACGAGTACCAGGACACCAACGTGTCGCAGTATCTCTGGCTGCGCCTGCTGGCGCAGGGCCACAAGAACATCTGCTGCGTCGGCGACGACGACCAGTCGATCTACGGCTGGCGCGGCGCCGAGGTCGGCAACATCCTGCGCTTCGAGGACGACTTTCCCGGCGCCAAGATCATCCGCCTGGAGCGCAATTACCGCTCGACCGGCACCATCCTCGCCGCGGCTTCGGGCCTCATCGCCCACAACGAGGGCCGTCTCGGCAAGACGCTGTGGACCGAGGACGGCGAGGGCGAAAAGATCCGCGTGCGCGGCCTGTGGGACGGCGAGGCGGAGGCGCGCTTCGTCGGCGAGGAGATCGAGGCCCTCATCGCCCGCGACAAGCAGCACGACCTGAAGCAGATCGCCATCCTGGTGCGCACCGGCGCCCAGACCCGCGAGTTCGAGGAACGCTTCATCACCCTCGGCCTGCCCTACCGCGTGGTCGGCGGTCCGCGCTTTTACGAGCGCATGGAGATCCGCGACGCGCTGGCCTACCTGCGGGTGCTGACCCAGCCGGCCGACGACCTCGCCTTCGAGCGCATCATGAACAAGCCCAAGCGCGGCCTCGGCGATGCCACCCTGCAGACGCTGTACAGGGCCGCGCGCGCCGGCAACGTGCCGCTGATGCTGGCGGCGCGCCGCCTGGTCGATACCGACGAGCTGCGCCCCGCCGCGCGGCGCAGCCTGACCAGGCTGCTCGACGATATCGAACGCTGGCGCTCGCTGATCGAGACCACGCCGCATCCCGAGTTGGCGGAGATCGTGCTGGAGGACTCCGGCTACATCGAGATGTGGCAGAACGACAAGTCGCTGGAATCGGAAGGACGGATCGAGAACCTGAAGGAATTCGTCAACGCGCTGGGCGAATTCGAGAACCTTGCCGGATTCCTGGAGCATGTCTCGCTGGTCATGGAGGCGCTCTCCCAGGAAGGTCAGGATGTTGTCACCATCATGACCCTGCACGCCGCCAAGGGCCTGGAGTTCGACACGGTGTTCCTGCCCGGCTGGGAGGAAGGGCTGTTCCCCAACCAGCGCGCCCTCGACGAGACCGGGCGCCGCGGCCTGGAGGAGGAGCGCCGCCTTGCCTACGTCGGCCTGACCCGCGCGCGCAAGCGGGTGATCGTCTCCTTCGCTGCCAACCGGCGCATGCACGGTTCCTGGGCGGCGGCGATTCCCTCGCGCTTCGTGGACGAGTTGCCCAAGGACCAGGTCGAGGCGGAAAGCGACACCGGCGTCTACGGCGCCGCCGCGGCCAGCTTTGGCGGCATGGGCGACGGCTGGGGCCGCGGGACCTGGAGCGAGGCGCGGGTCAGCCCCGGCCTGCAGCGCGCGCGCGAGCGGCGCGGCCAGGGCGCCGCGCCCTTCATCGACGTGACGCCGACCCGCATCGAGAGCCTGGAAAGCGGCGCCTTCCAGCGCGGCGACCGGGTGTTCCACCAGAAGTTCGGCTACGGCAGCATCACCTCGGTCGAGGGCGAGCGGCTCAACATCCGCTTCGACCAGGCCGGCGACAAGAAGGTGATCGCCAGCTTCGTCGTCCCCGCCGACCAGGCCGGCTGACTTTTCGACAACGTCACCAGAGATCCCTGCCGTGAGCGCGACCTACTGCCTGTCCCTGAGCGTGCCCGCCGCTGCCGTAGCTGCCTTCGAGGCGATCTTCGAGCCGCTGGATGGCGCCATCGTCACCGGGGGGCGCGATGCGGCGGGCCTGGTGCCCTGGCAGCTCTACCTCGCCGAGCCGCCCGCGGCAGCGGAGATCGAGCGCCTCATCGACATCGCGCGCGAGGTCGCCGGCATCGCAGCGCCGGTCCTCTACAGTCTCGACAAGCTGCCGGATATCGACTGGGTGGCGGAGAGCCAGAAGGCGCTGCCGCCCATCGTCGCCGGGCGGTTCCGCATCCGGGGCTCCCACGTCACCGAGCCGGCACCGCCGGGTGCTTTCGATCTGCTGATC
>DAIQBR010000245.1:0-6226 GCA_036781105.1 Kiloniellaceae bacterium | reverse complement strand
AGGAGCGCCAGGCCGGAAGCGACGAACGCCAGGACGAAGCGCGCACGGTGCGGCAGGTAGAGCGGCAGCAGGTCGACGTTCACGTGGCCCCGGCGCAGCAGCACATAAGGGCTGCCGATCAGTGTCGCGCCGACAATGCTGTAGACGGCAAACTCTGTCTGCCAGACCGTCGACTCGTTTAACAGGTAGCGCAGCACCACCATGTGGCAGACCACCAGCACGGCGGCCGCAAGGGTCAGGGCCGAGAGGATCCCGCAGAATTGCGAGAGCCGGCGCACGGTCGCGATAAAGACTTCCAAGACGGCCTCGAACTCTGCTGATGACTGGACGCCAGCGCCGGCACAGCGCCCCACAATATCGCAGGGGCGCCGGCAACTGCGGCGCCGGCACCCCTGCTAAGACGAAGCGCAGCGTTACTCGACCGCCAGCGCCTTTTCGATCAGCTCTTTACCGCCGGGAACATCTTCGGCAAAGGTCTTGTACGAAGTCTCCTGGGCGATGGCACGCCAGGCCGCCGCGTCCTCGGCCGACATCTTTACCACTTCGACACCGGCCTTCTTGTAGACATCGACCATCTTGGAGTCGAGGCCCTTGGCCTCCGCCGTCATGTAGTCTTCCGCCTTCTTGCCCGCGGCCATGAGAGCCGCCTGCTGCTCGGAGCTCAGCGAATCCCAGCTCTTCTTCGACATGAGGATGGGTTCGTACATGAACCACAGCGCGTGGTCGCCCGGCTCCGTGAGGCACTTCACCTGTTCGTAGATGCGGTACGACACAAAGCTGCCTGAGCTGGTATTGGCGGCATCCAGCACGCCGGTCTGCAGACCGGTATAGATCTCCGACGACGGCATGGAAGCGATGGATGCTCCGGCGCCAGCCAGCATCTGCTCGAAAGCCGGACCGGCAGCACGGGTTACCTGCCCCTGCATGCTCTCCGGGCTCAGAATGCAGTTCTTCGTCGAGGCGAAGCCGCCGGCGAGCCAGGCGTCGGCAAGCACGACGACGCCGGCATCGTTGACGATCTTCTTGATGTCATCCATGAAGGCCGACTTGTTCAGTCGCAGGGCGTGGTCGTGATTTTTCACCAGACCCGGCATCAGCGTCGCGCTGAACTGCGGATGCTGGCCGCTGGCGTAGTCCAGCGGGAAGGCCGAGATGTCGAGCTGGCCCTTCACCATGGCATTCCACTGCTCACGGGGCTTGAACAGCGAGGCACCGGGGTAGACCTGGACCTCCACGCCGACATCGGCCGCGGCGAGTTCCTTGGCGATAATCTGCACCATCTCGTCACGGACATCGCCCTTGCCGCCCGGCCATTGGTGCGAGGCTTTGAGAGTCACGTCGGCTGCCGCGGCCGATCCGGCCATGGCAACGGCCACGACCATTGCGGTCGTGGAAAAAAGCGTACGTAGAGTCTTGGACATCACAGGTTCCTCCCGGTTGCTTGTTCTTAGCGCCATGCCATCTTCAGAGGGCACGGACCATTTGTTCTGACGAAAACTCTAGCCCCCAGGTCCAGGGCTGTCTAGCGCTGTATACAAAAATTTCAAAAGTGCATGCTTGCTGGATTCTTTTGCATGCGCCTATACTTTCGCCATGAGCGCGAAACCTGCCCCCCTCGCCCGCGACCTGAAGGATCGCCTGGAAGCGGAGATTCTCTCCGGCCAGCGCCCGCCCGGTGCGCGGCTGGACGAGAGCAAGCTGGCGCAGCACTTCGGCGCACGCCGGTGCGCGAAGCGTTGCGGGAACTGGCCGCCGCCGATCTCGTGGTGCTGCGGCCGCGCCAGGGTGCCGTGGTCGCGACGGTGACGGTGACGCAGCTGCTGCACATGTTCGAGGTCATGGCCGAACTGGAATCCTTCTGCGCCCGCCTCGCGGCGCGGCGCATGACCGCGGAAGAGCGCCGGCGCCTCGCCGAGGTGCACGAAAGCTGCCGCCAGCTCGCCGAAAAGGGCGAGGCCCACGCCTACTACGACGCCAATCGGCGCTTCCACGAAGTAATCTACGCCGGCTCGCACAACACCTACCTGGAAGAAACCACGAGCAACATGCGCAACCGGCTGTCGCCCTACCGGCGCTTCCAGCTGCATCATCCGGGGCGCACCCTGAAGTCCTGGAACGAGCATCGCGCGGTGGTCGAGGCCATACTCGGCGGCGACGCCGAGGCGGCGGCCACGGCGATGACGCATCACGTGACGATCCAGGGCGACGTCTTCACCGATCTCATTTCCGCCTTACCGGAGTCATACGTCCACGCCATGACCGCCTAGGCCGGCGCGGACAACTGAGACAGACAGCCTTATGACCAATCTTTACGACCTGTTGCGACAGCATTTCCCGGCCGACCGCAACCAGACGATTCTGGAAACCCCCGACGGCCAGTGCATGAGCTATGCCGAGCTGGACGCCGGGGCCGGGCGTATGGCGCGCCTGCTGGCCCAAAGCGGAGTCGAGCCGGGCGACCGCGTGGCCGCGCAGATCGAGAAGTCGCCGGAAGCGCTGCTGCTGTATCTCGGCGTGCTGCGCTGCGGCGGCGTCTACCTGCCGCTCAACACCGCCTACAAGGGCGGCGAGGTCGGCTACTTCCTCTCCGATGCCGAGCCGCGGGTGCTGGTCTGCACGCCGCAGAACGAAGCCACCCTGCGCGAGACGGCGGAGAAAGCCGGCGTGGCGACGGTGCTGACCCTGGGCGAGGCCGGCGACGGCAGCCTGCTGGAGCGCAGCCGCGATCTCGACCCCGATTTCGCGGTCGTCCCGCGCGAGGACGACGACCTGGCGGCGATCCTCTACACCAGCGGCACCACCGGGCGCTCCAAGGGTGCCATGCTGAGCCACGCCAACCTCGGCTCCAACACCCTCACCCTGCGCGAGGCCTGGGGCTTCACCGCGGACGACGTGCTGATCCACGCCCTGCCGGTGTTCCACACCCACGGCCTCTTCGTCGCCACCCACTGCGTGCTGCTGAGCGGCAGCCGCATGCTGTTCCTCAACCGCTTCGACGCCGACACGGTGATCGACCTGCTGCCGCGCGCGACGACGATGATGGGCGTGCCGACCTTCTACACCCGCCTGCTGGCGAGCCCGCGCCTGACCCGCGAGGCCTGCGCGCACATCCGCCTCTTCGTCTCCGGCTCCGCGCCCCTGCTGGCCGACACCTTCGAGGCCTTCGAGCAGCGCACCGGCCACCGCATCCTCGAGCGCTACGGCATGACCGAGACGACGATGAACACTTCCAATCCGCTGGAGGGCGAACGCCGGGCCGGCACGGTGGGCTTCCCGTTGCCAGGCGTCGAGGTGCGCGTCACCGACGAGGACGGCAAGCCCCTGCCCCAGGGCGAAGTCGGCGTGCTGGAGGTGAAGGGGCCCAACGTCTTCCGCGGCTACTGGCGCCAGCCCGAGAAGACCGCGGCGGAATTCCGCAAGGATGGGTTCTTCATCACCGGAGACGTCGCGATGATCGACGAGCGCGGCTACATCCACATCGTCGGCCGGGCCAAGGACCTCATCATCTCCGGCGGCTTCAACGTCTATCCGAAGGAAATCGAACTCTGCATCGACCAGATCGACGGCGTGCAGGAATCCGCGGTGATCGGCGTGCCGCATCCCGACTTCGGTGAAGCGGTGGTCGCGGTGGTGAAGCGCGCCAGCGGCGGGGCCGAGGTCAGTGCCGACGCCATCCAGTCGACCGCCAAGGCGGAGCTGGCAAATTTCAAGGTGCCCAAGAAGGTCTTCTTCGTCGAGGAACTGCCGCGCAATACCATGGGCAAGGTGCAGAAGAACCTGCTGCGCGACCGCTTCAAGGACAGCTTCAGCTCGGCGGCCTGAACCGGCGTCCTTGCGGCGGAGCTAGGCGGCGGAGCCCTGCGCCGAGGCGCCGGCCAGGCAGGCCTTGATGTCTTCGATACCCAGCGACTCTTTCTCTTCCAGGCGCTGCACCAGCCGCTTCACGTTTGCCGCGTGGGTCTCCAGCACCTCCTCGGCGCGTGCTTCGGCTTCACGCAGCAGATTCGAGACGGCGGCATCGACATCGTGGGCCGTGGTTTCGCTGAAGCGGCGCGGCTGCGCGATCTCCCGCCCCAGGAAGGGGTGGTCCTCACTCTGGCGCAGGTCGACAGGGCCGATTTCCTCCGACATGCCCCAGCGCGCCACCATGGCGCGGGCCATCTGGGTCGCATTCTTGATGTCGTCGTCCGCGCCCGAGCTGACGTTCCCGAGCAGCACCTTCTCCGCCGTGCGACCGGCCAGCATGACCGCGAGGCGGTCCTTCAGGTAGTCCTCCGGCAGGGTGTGGCGTTCCTCCTCCGGCAACATGTGGGTGCCGCCGAGAGAGCGCCCGCGCGGAATGATGGTGACCTTGTAGAGCGGATCTGCTTTTGGCAGGAAGTAGGCCACCGCGGTATGGCCCGCCTCGTGAACCGCGAGGCGGTGCTTCTCCTCCGGGCGGATCGCCAGGCTGCGCACCGTGCCCATCATCACCTTGTCGCGCATCTCCTCGAAGTCGGCCATCTCGATGGCGCGGCGGTCGGTACGCGCAGCCGCCATGGCCGCCTCGTTCACCAGGTTCTTCAGGTCGGCGCCGGAGAAGCCCGGCGTGGCGGCGGCCAGGGTCTTCAGGTCGACATCGGAGGCCAGCGGCATCTTGCGGGTGTGGACCTTGAGGATGGCCTCGCGCGCCTCGCGGTCGGGCAGTTCCAGGGTCACGTGGCGGTCGAAGCGCCCGGGGCGCAGCAGTGCGGGATCCAGTACGTCGGGCCGGTTGGTCGCCGCCAGCACGATGACCGCCTCGTGGCCGGAAAAGCCGTCCATCTCCGAGAGAATCTGGTTCAGGGTCTGCTCGCGCTCGTCGTTGCCGCCACCCAGGCCGGTGCCGCGCACACGGCCGACGGCATCCAGTTCGTCGATGAAGATGATGGCCGGCGCACGTTTCTTGGCTTCCTCGAACATCTTGCGCACGCGGCTGGCGCCGACGCCGACGAACATCTCGATGAACTCGGAGGCGGAGGTGTGATAGAAGTTCACGTCCGCCTCGCCGGCCAGCGCGCGGGCCAGCAGCGTCTTGCCGGTACCCGGCGGCCCCATCAGCAGAACCCCGCGCGGCGGCTCGGCGCCGAGGCGCTGGTAGCGCGCCGGGTCGCGCAGGAAGTCGACCAGTTCGGCGACCTCGCGCTTGGCACTTTCCTGCCCGGCAACGTCGGCGAAGGTGACGCGCTGCTTGCGCTTCACCTCGCGGTCCGCCGATCCGGCCAGAAAGTCGGAAGGGTCGCGCCCGCCGAAGCGGCCGGTGAGATTGCTCTGCATGCGGTGCCAGAACCAGAAGTAGATACCGAGGAAGATCAGCCAGGGCAGCAGGCTGACCAGCCAGTTGCCGTCCTCCTCGCGCGGCGTCTCCACCGAAACCACCGCACCGCTGGACTCGATGAGGGGCATCAGCTCGGGATCGCTCAAGGCCGGCAGATTGACCCGGATGAGCTCTCTACCGTCGCCACCGCCCGCGGGCTTTACGCTGGCTGTCGCGCTGTGCTCGGCGAGGCTGACCGCGGCGACGCGGCGGTCGCGCAGCAGCTGTTTGAACTCGCTGTAGGCCACCTCCGTCGGGGCCTGCGGCGGTGGCTGGGCCTCCCTCATGGCGAAGAAAAAGCCCAGCAGCAGCATGCCGGCCAGCAGGACGGGCCACCACTTCATCAGGCTTTTCCCCGGATCCTTCAGGGGATCCTTCGAGGGACCTTTCAGCGGACCTTTCAACGGGCACCTCCGACCGCCAGGGGGTCGATCAAGAAACAGACGACATCAGTTTAGCGAATAGCAGGCCGCCCCTCCTACCGGAATGATCCACCTCAACCCGAGGCCTAGGATTGGCGGGCGGCCGCAATGTGGGCGCGCCAGGACTGCGCCTCGATGAAGACCCGCTTCACCGCGGAATCCGCCTGCTTCAGCCGCCCTTCGATCTCGGAGATCGCCGCTTGCACCTCGCTGGCGCTGAGGTGGGGGTGAAAGTCGACGCTGACCGTGACCAGCAGGTCCTGGGGGCCGTGATAGAGGGTCAGCAACTCATTTGTGCGGAAAACCGCCTTATGGTGTTGGACAATGGCGCGAAACTCCCGGTCGAGAGCGGGGGATGCCCCCTCACCGATCAGCAGGCCCTTGGTCTCGTAGGCCAGCACGACGGCGGCGAGGGCCAGGATTCCGCCGATCACCATGGAAGCAACGCCATCCAGCATCGGCAGGTCGA
>DAIQBR010000244.1:6037-6247 GCA_036781105.1 Kiloniellaceae bacterium | reverse complement strand
GGCGCCGGCGGCGACCGGGCGAGCCGCCAGGCCGCCGCGCATCTCGGGCCGGCCTGGGCCTACCTCGGTCTGCTGCGCGCGCTGCCGCTGCACGCCGCGCAGAAACGTTGCTACCTGCCGGCCGATCTCTGTGCCGAGCACGATGTCGATTTCCAGGAGCTCTTCGAGCTGCGCGCCTCGCCGGGGCTGAGACGCGTCACCGGCATCCTG
>DAIQBR010000244.1:0-5991 GCA_036781105.1 Kiloniellaceae bacterium | reverse complement strand
GCCGCGCGCCGCCCCGCCGCCGAGGTGCCGCGCCGCGCCCTGCCGGCGCTGCTGCCCGCGCGCCTCGCCGACCTCTACCTGAAGCAGCTGCGCCGCGCCAAGGGCGACCCCTTCGCCCCCGCCGCGCAGGCTCCGGCCCCGGGCCGCGTCTGGCGCCTCGCCTGGGCCAACTGGCGGGGGAGGTACTGAGGAACCGGGAAGGACGCACCACCGTCGAATTGCCCCCGTCTGTCGTTACCGGGCTTGACCCGGTAATCCATTGTGACCATTGCACCGCTCGTGCAGGCGGAGCAATGGACCCGCGGATCAAGTCCGCGGGTGACATTGTCGGGAAAGTTACTCCGCCGCGCTGGCGTGCTCGCCGCGCCAGGCGTCGAGGTCGGCCAGGGCGCGCGCCGCGTAGGCCGGCTTGCGGTCCTTCTTCTTCACCTTGCGCTTGCCCGGCGGCGGCGCCAGCGGCGGGAAGAGGCCGAAGTTCACGTTCATCGGCTGGAAGGTCTCGGCATCGGCGCCGCCGGTGATGTGCGCCAGCAGCGCGCCGTGGGCGGTGGTCGGCGGCGGCGGCGCGAAGTCGCGGCCCAGGCGCTCGGCGGCGGCGAAGCGCCCGGCCAGCAGGCCGATGGCGGCGGACTCGACGTAGCCCTCGACGCCGGTGATCTGCCCGGCGAAGCGCAGGCGCGGCTCGGCCTTCAGGCGCAGCTGCGGGTCGAGCAGCTTCGGCGAGTTGATGAAGGTGTTGCGGTGCAGGCCGCCCAGGCGCGCGAACTCGGCGTTCTCCAGGCCGGGGATCATGCGGAAGATGCGCGCCTGCTCGCCGTACTTCAGCTTGGTCTGGAAGCCGACGATGTTGTAGAGCGTGCCGAGCGCGTTGTCCTGGCGCAGCTGCACCACGGCATAGGGCCGCGCGTCGGTGTGGGGGTCGTGCAGGCCGACTGGCTTCATCGGCCCGAAGCGCAGCGTCTCCGGCCCGCGCTCGGCCATCACCTCGATGGGCAGGCAGCCCTCGAAGTAGGGCGTCGAGGCCTCCCAGTCCTTGAACTGGGTCTTCTCACCGTCGATCAGCGCCTGGATGAAGGCTTTGTACTGCGTCTCGTCGAGCGGGCAGTTCACGTAGTCCGCGGTGCCGCCGCCGGGGCCGGGCTTGTCGTAGCGCGACTGGAACCAGGCCTTGGAGAGGTCGATCGACTCCTTGTAGACGATGGGCGCGATGGCGTCGAAGAAGGAGAGGTAGTCCTCGCCGCCCAATTCGCCCACCGCCTGGCTCAGCGCCGGCGAGGTGAGCGGGCCGGTGGCGACGATGACGGAGTCCCAGTCCGCCGGCGGCAGGCCGGCGATCTCGCCGCGCTCGATGGTGACCAGAGGGTCGGCCGCGAGCTGTTGCGTCACGCGCTCGGAGAAGGCGTCGCGATCCACGGCGAGCGCGCCGCCGGCCGGCAGCTTGGTGGCGTCGCCGGCGGCCATGATGAGCGAGCCGAGGCGGCGCATCTCCTCGTGCAGCAGGCCGACGGCGTTGTTCTCGGCGTCGTCGCTGCGGAAGGAGTTGGAGCAGACAAGCTCCGCCAGGCCGTCGGTCTGGTGGGCGTCGGTCTTGCGTTCGGGGCGCATCTCGTGGAGCACCACCGGCACCCCGGCGCGCGCCAGCTGCCAGGCCGCCTCGCTGCCGGCGAGGCCGCCGCCGATGACGTGGATGGGTTTCTCGGTTGTCATAAGCCGGACCATAGCGCCGGCGACCGGCCGCTAAAAGCCCTCTCAGGAGGCCTCGGTATTCGCCAGCGTGAAGACCTCGACCGGCTCGCTGAAGCCCTTGAGGCGGTGGGGACCCAGGCTGCGCTTGGCGCCCGGCCAGGTCGCGGCGAAGGCGGCGGAGAACACCAGCGGCATGGCCAGTTCACGGTTCAGGTCCTCGATGCGGCTGACCAGGTTCACCGCCGGGCCGATGACGGTGAAGTCCAGGCGGTCGGCGGCGCCGATGTTGCCGTACATGACGTCGCCGACGTGCAGGGCGATGCCGCAGCGGAAGCCGCGCTTGCCGGCGGCCTCGCGCGCGGCGCTGAGCGCGGCGGCGTCGGCCAGGGCCTTCTGCGCCGCGGCCATGGAGGCGTGGCAGGCGCGGCAGGGATCGCCGCCGTGCTTCTCTTCGATGGGGAAGATCGCCAGGATGCCGTCGCCGATGAACTTCAGGATCTCGCCGCCCTTGGCGTTGATCGCCTGGGCCATGACCTCGAAGTAGGAATCCAGCAGTTCGATCACCTCGTCCATCGGCAGGCTGGCGGAGATGCCGGTGAAGTCGCGCAGGTCGCAGGTCCACAGCACGGCGTTGATGCGCTCCACGTCGCCGCGCGGGATGGTCCCGGTCAGCACCCGCCGGCCGCTGCGCGCGCCGACGTAGGTCTCCATCAGGGTCTCGCTGGTGCGGTAGGCGTTGCGCAGCTCCAGCAGCACGCCGAACAGCGGCATTGCTGACTCCACGGTGGCAATATCCAGGTCGCTGAAACCCTCGGGATGCTTGCTGGCCAGGGTCAGGGTATTAATCTTGCGCGTGCTGAAGGGCAGCGGCCGGGCGGTGTAGTCGGTGTAGCCCTGGGCCTTGATGTCCTGCGTGATCGGGAAGTCCATCGGGCAGTCGGGATGGCCGAGCCGGCGGCGGATCGGTGCGCTGCCTTCGAAGATCAGCCGCACCGGGCTTTGCAGGAAGAACTCGGTGTGTTCCAGACCATGCAGGCGCGGGATCTCCATGGCGCCGCCGGCCTCGGCCTCCCACAGCACCGTGCGCGCGCGCAGTTGCGGATGCAGTTGCGGCAGGTGCAGAGTGGAGCGGTCGACCGGCACGCCGATGCCGACCAGCTGGCGCAGGAAGCCGTCGAACAGCAGGGTGATGCGGGTCTGGCGCAGCCGCATGGTCAGCAGCCAGTCGAGGACCGGCTGTGCGCGCACGCGTCCCAGTTCCCGCAGCTCGGGTGTCAGGACGCAGTCCTCGCTCGGGCCGGGCCGGACCTTGGCTCCGGTGTCTTTGGCGGACATCGGCGGAATCTGCGGTGCCCGGAGAGACCATGCAAGGGCCTATGCAAGGACTGCATACCCCCCCGAACGATCTCCGGCTTGCATTTGCTGCGTCGCAGTATAAGTAAACTCGGTAGTTTCCTCCCGCGAGGGGGACCCCCGCTGGCCGCGGCGGGGACTGCATCGGAGGGGTAGTTCGCATGCATTCGTATCTTCCGGCCGCCGCGTCCGGGCCCCGCTATGGACGGGTGCTCGGCGCTCTTCTCGGCCTGGGCCTCATGGCCGGCCTGGCCGCCTGCGAGGAGGGCAATGGCGCCCAGCAGCAGGCCGCCCTGCCGCCGCCGCCCACTGTCACCGTCGCCAGGCCCGTGGTGCGCGACGTCGTCGAGGACGACGAGTTCGTCGGCCGTTTCGAGCCGATCGACGAGGTCGACATCCGCTCCCGCGTGGGCGGCTACCTGCAGGAAGTGCACTTCACCGACGGTGCCATCGTGAAGAAGGGCGACCTGCTGTTCACCATCGACCAGCGCCCCTTCAAGGCGGCCGAGGAACAGGCCGAAGCAGCGCTGGCGATCGCCGAGTCCCAGGTCGATTTCGCCGGCAAGCAGTTGAAGCGCGCGCGCCGTCAGTGCCCTCGACGAGCGCGAGCAGGCCTTCCTCTCCGCCCAGGCCCAGATGCAGGGGGCCAAGGCCCAGCTGGTCAAGGTGCGCCTGGAACTGGAATACACCGAGATCCGGGCACCGGTCAGCGGGCGCATCGACCGCAATTTCATCTCTGTCGGCAACCTGGTGAGCGCTGACGACACCATCCTCTCCAGGCTGGTTTCGCTCGATCCGATCTACTTCTACTTCGACATCGACGAGCGTTCCTTCCTCGCCTATGCCCGCGATGCGCGGGCCCGCGGCGTCGCCCTGCAGGAAGGTGCCGGGGATCTGCCGGTGAAGGTGCGCCTCAGCGACGTTCGCGACGGCGCCTTCGACGGCAAGATGGACTTCGCCGAGAACCGGGTAGACCCCGGCACGGGCACGGTGCGTGTGCGGGCGGTGCTGCCGAACCCGGACTTCGTGCTGCAGCCCGGGCTGTTCGGCACCATCAACGTTCCCGGCTCGCTGCCCTACCGGGGCGTGCTGATCCCCGACGACGCCATCGCCGCCGACCAGGACCGCCGCATCGTCTACGTGGTGGACGACAACAACCAGGTGACGCCCAAGCAGATCCGCCCGGGCCCGCGCCTGCACGGCTACCGCGTGGTGCGCGACGGGCTGAGCGGCGAGGAGACCATCGTCATCAACGGCCTCATGCGCGTGCGTCCCGGCGTCACCGTGACCCCGGACCTGGTCGAGCTGCCGCCGGTGGCGGAAGCGTCGCAGTAGGCCCGGCAGGACTCCGCCCATGCGCTTCGCTCACTTCTTCGTCGAGCGCCCGATCTTCGCGACGGTGCTCTCCCTGGTGCTGGTCATCGTCGGCCTGATCGCCTACGGCAACCTGCCCGTCGCCCAGTACCCCGAGATCGCGCCGCCGTCCATCGTGGTGCGCGCCAGCTATCCCGGCGCCAATGCCGAGACCGTGGCGGCCACCGTCGCCACGCCACTGGAGCAGGAGATCAACGGCGTCGAGGACATGCTCTACATGTCCTCCTACTCCACCAGCGACGGCGCCATGTCGCTGACCATCACCTTCGAGCTGGGCACCGACCTGGACAACGCCCAGGTGCTGGTGCAGAACCGCGTCGCCATCGCCGAGCCGCGGCTGCCGGAGGAGGTGCGCCGCCTCGGCGTCACCACCACGAAGTCCTCGCCGGACCTCATGATGGTGGTCCACATGCTCTCGCCGGACGAAAGCTACGACCAGCTCTACGTCTCCAACTATGCCCGCTCGCGGGTGCGCGATATCCTGCTGCGCCTCGACGGCGTCGGTAACCTGATCCTCTTCGGCGAGCGCGAGTTCGCGCTGCGCGTCTGGCTCGACCCCGACAAGCTGGCCGCCTATGGCCTGGCCGCCGCCGACGTGGTCGGCGCCCTGCGCGATCAGAACGTGCAGGTCTCCGGCGGCTCCATCGGCGCGCCGCCGAACCCCGGCGACAACGCCTTCCAGTACGTGGTGACGACCCAGGGCCGCTTCGAGGATCCGCGCGAGTTCCGCCAGGTCATCGTGAAGACCGGCCAGGACGGCCGGCTGGTGCGCCTGCAGGACGTGGCGCGGGTCGAACTGGGCGCGCGCGAGTACATCACCAACAGCTACCTGAACGGCAAGCCCGCCGTGGCGCTGGCGATCTTCCAGCGGCCCGGCACCAACGCGCTGGAAACCGCCGACCAGGTGATCGCCGTCATGGAGCGGGTCAAGCAGGACTTCCCGCCGGGCATCGACTACCGCATCGTCTACAACCCGACGGAGTTCATCGCCGAGTCCATCGACGCGGTCTACGAAACGCTGTTCGAGGCGGTGCTGCTGGTGGTCCTGGTGGTGCTGGTCTTCCTGCAGTCCTGGCGCACCGCGGTGGTGCCCATCATCGCCATCCCGGTCTCGCTGATCGGCACCTTCGCCGTCATGGCCGCCTTCGGCTTCTCCATCAACATGCTGACCCTCTTCGGCATGGTGCTGGCCATCGGCATCGTGGTCGACGACGCCATCGTCGTGGTGGAGAACGTCGAGCGCAACATGCGCCTCGGCTACAGCCCGCGCGAGGCGGCGCACCGCACCATGGACGAGGTCGGCTCGGCGGTGGTCGCCATCGCCCTGGTGCTCACCGCGGTCTTCGTGCCGGTCGCCTTCATCCCCGGTATCTCGGGCCAGTTCTATCTGCAGTTCGCCATCACCATCGCGGTCGCCACGGTGATCTCGGCGGCCAATTCCCTGACTCTCTCGCCGGCGCTGGCCGCGATCCTCTTCAAGCCGCACGACGCCAAGCCCTCGCGCTTTCCCCTGGCGGTGATCGGGCGCTGGTTCGCCGACGGCTTCAACAGGGGCTTCGACCGGCTGAGCGACGGCTA
>DAIQBR010000243.1:3099-6254 GCA_036781105.1 Kiloniellaceae bacterium | reverse complement strand
TGGGCCGGCGCGGGCATGCGACCTGGTCGCTGACCGAAGTGGCCTTCGAGGACGGTCCCTATCTGGATGAGAACAGCGAGGCAAGCCACACCCTGAAGCCGAGCGCGACCAGCGGCAGCGGCATCACCATCACGGCGGCGGGCCATGCGCCCTTCAAGCCCGGCGACGTGGGCCGGCCGCTGCGCCTGCGGCCCTCCGGCGAGCCGGGCTGGGCGGTGATTACCGAGTTCGTCAGCCCCGAGCAGGTCACGGCGGACGTCCGCCGCGCCTTCGCCAGCACCGCCGCGACGGCCAACTGGCGGCTCGGCGCCTGGTCGGCCGAGCGCGGCTACCCCTCGGTGGTCACCTTCTTCGAGCAGCGCACCGCCTGGGCCAACACGGCCATGCAGCCGCAGAGTTTCTGGATGAGCCAGTCGGCCGACCTGGAGAACCTGCGGCCCGACAGCTTCGAGGGCGGGGCGGTGGAGGTGCAGGACGACGACGGTCTGGACTTCACCATCGCGGCCGACCAGGTGAACGCGATCCGCTGGATGTCGCCGGGCCGGCAATTGATCCTCGGCACCTCGGGCGGCGAGTGGTCGGTGACCAGCGACGGCCCGGTGGTGACCCCCGCCGACATCGAGGTGAAGCGCGAGTCGACCAACGGCAGCGCCGCCATCGCCCCCTTGCGCATCGGCGCCGCGGTGCTCTTCGTGCAGCGCGCGCGGCGCAAGCTGCGCGAGCTGGTGTTCAGCCTGGAGACCGACGGCTTCCGCACGCCGGACCTCACGATCCTGGCCGACCATGTCACCGACAGCGGCCTGCGCGAGATCGCCTACCAGCAGGAGCCCGACAGCCAGCTCCACTGCCTGCGCGAGGACGGTGTCCTGGCGACGCTGACCTATCGGCGCGAGCAGGACGTGGTGGGCTGGTCGCGCCACCTGCTGGGCGGGCGCTGCGGGGAGGGCGCCCCGGTGGTCGAGAGCATCGCCACCATTCCCGGCAGCAGCGCCGCCGGCAGCGAGAAGACCGACGAAGCCTGGGTCGCCGTGCGGCGCAGCGTCAACGGCGCGACGCTGCGCAGCATCGAGGTCTTCGAGGCGCCCTTCGAAGGCCCGCCCCCGGACGCCTTCGACAGCGCCACCGAGTTCGATGCCGCCGTCCTGGCGCGGCAGCAGGAGGCCTTCTATGTCGACTGCGGCCTGAGCTACGCCGGGCCGCCGACGCAGGTCTTCGCGGGCCTCGACCACCTGGAGGGCGAGACCGTGGCGGTCCTGGCCGACGGCGCGCGCCATCCCGATCGCGTCGTCGCCGGCGGTGCCATCACCCTGCAGCAGCCGGCGGGCCGCGTGCACGCCGGCCTGCCGTACCGCCACGTGTTCGTCTCGCTGAAGCTGGAGGCCGGGGCGGCGGCGGGCAGCGCCGTCGGCAAGGTGAAGCGGGTACACGGCATGGTGCTGGTGCTGCTGCACTCCCTGGGCCTCCGCATCGGGCCGACGCTGGCAGCCCAGCAGGAGGTGCCGCTGCGCGAGGTCGGCGACGCCATGGACACAGCGGTGCCGCTGTTCACCGGCGAGCGCCACGTGAGCTTCGAAGGCGACTTCGAGCGCGACGCCCGCATCGTCATCAGCGGCGAGGCGCCGCTGCCCTTCACGCTGCTCGCCGCGGCGCCCGAGCTGAAGACGAACGATCTGCTGTGAGGGGCGATCTGCTGTGAGGGGCGATGTCCGCGTCGTGAATTTCGAGCCGGCCCACCTGGCCGGACTGGACCCGCCGGCTTTCGATCGTGCGCAGCTGCGGCGCTTCGCCGCCGCCTACCGGCCCGCCGGCCCGGCCTTCACCCTGATGGAGGCGGGCAGTGCGCTGGGCTGTGGCGGACTGGTCATCGAGGGCAGGGAAGGGCGCGCCTGGGCCTTTCTGACCGAGCGCCTGCGGCGGCGCCCGATGCTGCTGCACCGGACGGTGAAGCGCGCCCTGCCGGCGCTCGCCGATCACTACGACCTGGAGAGCGTGAGCGCAGAGGCGCATGTCGCCTTCACCGCGGCGCGCGGCTGGCTGCTGCGGCTGGGATTCCACTTCGAGGAGATCGTGCCGCGCTGCGCCGGCACGACGGAAAGCTATGCGAGGTATCGTCTATGGGTGCATTGACTCTGGTCGGCGCGGTCCTGAGTGCGGCGGGCGCCGTCGCGGCAAGCCAGGCCCAGGCCAACGCCGCTGAATTCTCCGCCGACGTTTCCCAGCAGCAGGCCGAGCGGGAGCGCCAGATCGCCGAGCGTGATGCCGGCGAGCATCGCCGCCGCGGCAGCCGAGAGCTGGCGACGACACGCGCGCGACGGGCGGGGCGCGGGATCAGCCTGCAGGGCTCTCCGCTGCTGGTCGAGGAAGCCGCCGCCGGCGACGTCGAACTGGGTGCCCAGGAGATTCTGGCCGAGGGCGCGGAGGCCGCCCAGGCCCTGCGCCAGCGCGCCGCCCTGCAGCGGGCTCAAGCCGAGGCGCGGCGCGCGGCGGGCACCCGCCGTGCCGGCTCGACGCTGCTGACCGCGGCCAGCCGCTACGGCTCCGGCGGGATCACCGTGTTCTAGGCGGTTTCCCGGTCGCCGAGGGTTCCTCAAGGAGAAGCGCATGACGATTTCCACCACGACGGCGAAGAGCCGCTACGCCGGTGACGGTTCGACCGCGGCCTTTCC
Organism: Kiloniellaceae bacterium; assembly: GCA_036781105.1. GTDB lineage: Bacteria > Pseudomonadota > Alphaproteobacteria > Kiloniellales > Kiloniellaceae > Pelagibius. The sequence goes on along the minus strand of DAIQBR010000243.1, from coordinate 3,588 downwards.
CACCGGCTTCAAGTTCCTCGATCCGGCGCACGTGAAGGTGCTGCTGCGGCGCGCCGACGGCAGCGAGGAAGTCTGGCTGGAAGGCAGCGAGTACGACCTGAGCGGTGCGGGGGCGCCGGGCGGCGGCACGGTGACGGTGCGCAGCAGCCCGGTCGACCACACCCCGGCGGTGGGCGAGGTCCTGGTGGTGAAGCTGGCCGTGCCGCCGCGGCAGGAGACCGCTCTGCCGCTGGGCGGTGCCTTCCCGTCGACGGCGGTGGAGGCCATGGCGGACCTCGCGGCGCAGCGCGACCAGCAGGTGGCAGAGGCGCTGAGCCGGGCGCTGAAGTTTCCCGAGACGACGGCGCTCGCCGATGTCGAGCTGCCGGAGCCCGTGGCCGGCAAGGTGCTCGCCTGGAACGACCTCGGCAGCGCGCTGGAGAACATCGAACCTCCCAGTGACGGGGTCGACGGCGCCGACGGCGCCGACGGTCTGGACGGGGCCGACGG
>DAIQBR010000243.1:0-3073 GCA_036781105.1 Kiloniellaceae bacterium | reverse complement strand
TTCACCGGCACGGGGGCACCGGCCGGCGGCCTCGGCAAGGACGGCGACTTCTACATCGACACCGCCGTGAGCGACTTCTACGGGCCGAAGAGCGGCGGCACCTGGGGCAGTGCCATCAGGCTGGTCGGACAGCCGGGCCCGGCCGGCGCCGACGGCCTGGACGGCCGCACGATCTTCAGCGGTTCGGGCACGCCCAACGGGGGCCTCGGCGCCGATGGCGATTTCTACATCGATACCGCGGCCGCGGCGCTCTATGGCCCCAAGGCGGGCGGCGCCTGGGGCGGTACCACCAGCCTGGTCGGGCCGGCGGGCGCGCCGGGCGCCCAGGGCGATCCCGGCCCGCAGGGGATCCAGGGACCACAGGGCGATCCGGGGCCTCAGGGAGAGCAGGGACCGCAAGGAGTCCAGGGGCCGCAGGGCAATCAGGGGCCCCAGGGCGATGAGGGGGCCCAGGGAGAGCAGGGACCGCAGGGCGAACAGGGACTCCCCGGCGCGCCCGGCAGCGATGGCGCCGACGGCGTGGGCGTGCCGGCAGGCGGGACGGCCGGCCAGGTGCTCGCCAAGGCCTCCGCGACCGATCACGACACCCAGTGGGTGAACCCGTCGGGCGGTGGCGGCGGCGGCAGTGCGACACCGGTCATCGTCTTCACCGCCCTGCACAACCAGCCGCCGGCAACGAACTACGCGACGCTCGACACGCGCAACGGGCACCCGGTGCTCGACTTCGCCGGCGGCACCAACGAGAGCGCCGTGTTCGGCGCGGTGCTGCCGCCCGGCTACGGCGGCGGCGGCGTGACCGTCGACCTGCACTACGCCATGACCTCGGCGACTTCCGGCGACATCGACTGGGACGTGGCGCTGGAGCGGATCGGCAACCAGCAGCAGGATCTCGACAGCGACGGTTTCGCCGCCGCCAAGAGCGTGAACAACACGACGGTGCCGGCCTCCGCGGGCCTGGTCGACGTGGTCAGCATCGGGTTCAGCGACGGTGCTGAAATGGACAACCTCGCCGCCGGCGAGGCCTTCCGCCTGCGCGTGACGCGCGACGCCGCCAGTGACACCGCCGCCGGCGATGCGGAGCTGCTCGCCGTCGTGCTGCGGGAGTCCTGAGCCATGGCGCTCGGCTTCGGCAGCACCGAGGGTTCCGGCTCCGGCGATCTCGTCACCACCGCCTTCACCGCCCACGCGACGCAGCGAAGTTATGGGGTGTGGGTTTACCGATCTGGTGGTGGTTCAGTCATTGCTCGCTTGTTCGAAAAGCGAACCGGGAACAGCCAGGTTGAACTTCTTCATCACGATACTTCTGTCAATGTCATTGTGTACGAGCGCGACTACACTGTTCATCGCGGCCGATGGGTAGTCGCAATTAATCCGGCGAATGAGTGGGTTCACATTGGAGTTTCGTACGATAGCGGCAACACGGCCAACGACGCAGCGATCTACTTCAATGGTGTAAGTCAAGCTGTGACTGAATATGACGCGCCAATTGGTTCTCCACTCACAAATCCAGATCCTTATTGCGTAGGCAATCGTGGAGATGGGACCCGAACTTATCCGGGGCGATTGGCAGAGTTCGCCATATGGGATCGCATTTTGACGCCTGAGGAGTGGGCAGCAATTGGAGCAGGGGTCAGCCCGCTTAGCTATCGACGATCCCTTGTATGCTACGTCCCTTTAGTTCGGGACATTGTCGATTTTGTCGGAGCGAAGCCGTCCGCTACCGGCGGAGCTAGCCAACCACATCCTAGAGTCTTTGGTTCAACTCCGTCTCAGTTCTTCTGAAGTCAGAACAGAGTGAACCCGAACTAACGACAGTCTGTCACAAGTTCCACCACCCATTCCTCATGGAGACAATCGATGAGACGTGCACCCTGGTGGCTGCCGGTGGCGGCGGCCGTGGTTGGTCTTGCGTTCTGCGCGCTGCCGGGAGTGGCCGCGGCGGCCAGCCTGCTGTGCTACCCGCGCGACGATCTCTTTGCCGGGCTGGCGGCGCGGCACGGCGAGCGGCCGGCTTTCGCCGGTGTCACCGCCGACGGCAGGCTCTTCGAGGTGCTGGTCGGCCCCGACGGCAGCTTCACGGCTTTCCTCAGTCTGCCGCAGGGACTGACCTGCCCGCTCGCCGCGGGCGAGGGCTGGCGCGCCGCGCCGCAGCGGCCAGAAGAGCCGGCGAGCTGACATGGCGGAGGATCGCATTGAGGCGGGAATGGAATGCCGGGCGGAAGATCCGGTCGCACGCCGGCAGGCGGCCCTCGCGCGGCAGAAGATCGAGGCCCATGAGGACCGTTGCAGCGAACGCTGGCGTGAAGCGCGCGACGAGATGAAGGACCTGCGCCGACGTGTCTTCGAAACCCGCATCGCCATGGAGCAGGGCCACCGGCGCCTCACCGGCTGGATCATCGGCGGGCAGGGCAGCGTGATCCTGCTGCTGGCGGGCGTCCTGCTGGCCCGCTCGCTCTAGACACCTTTCCCAGCCCCCATTCATCGGGGGCCCCAACCCTCAAGGAGAGACCATGTTCACTGCCTACGACAAGGCGGCGGCGGCCGCTATCGGCGCCGCCGTCACCACCGTCATCGCCGCGCTCACCCCGCTGGACAGCGAAACGGTGGGTGCCCTCGGCACCCTGGTGACCGCCGGCCTGGTCTGGCTGGTCCCGAACAAGCAGAGCGGGGTATGAGGTCCATGGCACGACAAACCGTGATCCGGGTGTTCGCCGGCTGCCTTGGCCTGCTGCTGCTCAGCGCCTGCGAGACCTTCGGGCCGACGGGGCAGCAGAGCCTCGACATGGACGAGCGGGCGCGGGGGGAGCAGGCCTCTTACTCTCCCTTCAACTGGTCGCCGCCGAACTATGCCGGCCTCACCGCCGGGCGGATCGTCTATCCGGGCAAGGACGGCGCCCCTCCGGTTGTCGCCGAGTGGCTTTCCGGCAAGGAGGCCGAGAACGCGACGATCACCTTCGCGACGCCGGACGGCAACGTCATCACCTACAGCGCCGGCGGCCTCAGGGCCTTCGAGGGCCAGCTGGCCCGCGCCGAGGTGGAGCGCGACCTGGCGGCCCAGCTCTCCGATCTGTGG
>DAIQBR010000242.1:0-6256 GCA_036781105.1 Kiloniellaceae bacterium | reverse complement strand
CCTGCTGGACGCCTCGGCGCTGCTGTGGCGCCTGCAGCTGCGCGGCGTCGAGGTCGGCGCCCGCTGGCGCGAACTGGCGGACTGCTGGGAGCCGCTGGCGGCGGACGGCTTCTATGCCTTCAACGACGCCCACGCCATGATGGCTTTCGTCGCCGACGGCCGCGACAAGGCGGCCGACGCCCTGCTGGCCGCCCAGCAGCAGGCGATGAACGGCAGCAGCGGCAATGCCCGCATGACCTGGGAAGTCGGCTATCCGCTCTGCGCCGCGCTGCGCGCCTTCGGGCGCGGCGACTACGCCACCTGCATCAGCCTGCTGCGCCCGCTGCGCAGCCGACTCAACCGCTTCGGCGGCAGCCATGCCCAGCGCGACGTCTTCGACCTCACGCTGATCGAGGCGGCCCGGCGCGACGGCCACTATGCGCTGCTGCGCGCCCTCGCCAACGAGCGCATCGGCCAGAAGCCCGAGTCGCCGCTGAACCGGCGCTACCGCAAGCTGGCGGCGCGCTGCTCGGCGGAGGCGACAGGGGTCGCGGCGATCTGAAGGAGACCTTGCCGAAGGGGAACGGGCTCAGCCCGCCGAAGCCTCGCCGAGGGCGGCGATCATGTCCTGCCAGAACTTCTTTTCCAGCACCTGCGGCAGGTCCGTCGGCTTGTTGATGGTCATCAGGAAGGCGCCGGGCCCGCCGATGACGCGCTGGCGGAAGTAGTCGGGCAGGTCATCGCGGTCGCCGAAGACAATGCCGTTGATGGTGATGCCCATGCTGATCGCCTGGTCGCGGATCGTCGAGGGATCCTGGCCGTTGTTGTCGACGCCGTTGGACAGCACGTTGATGACCGAACGGCGCGCCGTGAAGGGCGAAGTCAGGCTCAACTGCACCGCCGACTGGATCGCTTCGGCGATGTCGGTCATGCCGCCGCCTCTGCGGTCGACGCTGGAGGACAGCGGGCGAAAGCGGCCGTAGGTCGAACGGTCGATGCGCGGCGCGGACTCGAACTGCGCGGCGACGCGCTCGGCATCGGCGCGGGTCTCGATCACCGTCCAGGGCACGATGACATTCACCTCGCCGCCGCTCGACCAGGTGAAGGCGATGAAGCCGATGCGCTGCTCGGTGCCCTCGGCGATGCGGCCGAGGAAGGCGGGGTCGACAACGCCGCGGGCGAGGCCGTTGTACTGCAGCCACTCGTCGTTGCGGGTGATGGAGTCGGAGACGTCGACCGCGGTGATCAGGTTGAAGTCGGTGGCCTGCGGCCGTGGATGCTCGCGCGAAGCCAGGGCCGAAGGGCCGCTGCCCGCAAGGTTCTGCGCCGCGGCCGGAAAGCCCGCCAGCAGGGCGGTGACGAAGATGCCGAAAATCAGTGATCTAGACAGCATGAGTCCTGCTCCTCATGCCGAATTACAGCAGGCAGATGGAAAAATGCGGTTAATGGATGACTAACTAATCGTTACGACTATCGGGTTTTTCGCGGCGTGCCGGCAGGGCGGCGCGGCGCAGTCAGGCGGCAAGGCCGGGGTGCGATGCGCGCTTGGGCAGGCTGAAGCGCTTGGTCAGGGGATTGAACATGACCTCGCAGCGCGCGGCGAGGGCCTCCAGGCAGGCCGCGGCGGTGACCGGATCCAGGCCGGTCGCTTCGGCGATTTCCGCCGCCGTCGAGGGCAGCATCTCGGCGAGGGCATAGCGGATGCGGTCCTGCGGCGTTGTCTCGACATCTTGGGTCATGGCGTCCCTGCGCTTGGAGATCTGCGGCAGCCCCGGAAACCGGGCGTAGAAATAGAGGCGGGGAATTTCGACGGCAAACATCTAATGCTTCCTTAACCACGAATACGAGCGGCGTTTACTGGGTTGACGATCCGGGGCGGCCCTTTGTGACGGGGACCGGCCGCGATCCGCCTTCCTGTCTCCAGCTACGGCCGGACAGGGGATCGGGTTTCAGCGAAAGCTAAGAAAGTGCGGGACGAGGCGGGCAGGGCCAGCCGCTCAGCGCCGCCAGAGTTCATCCCGCGGGAAGACAACCCGGGGGGACACTTCTATCAACCAGAGGCTTCCGCTGCTCGCCACGAACTGCCCGGCCCTTCTACTGTTCAGAAAGCGCTCGAGTTCGACTCTATCGGCGCCGGGCAGCAACAGTCGGCGCCCCCTGGGACTATCCGGTCCCTCCGCCGTGGTGAGCGGCGGCCAGACGTCGGGCCACTGAATGGGAGGTTGGTCGCCGCTCACCACGGAGGCCAACCTCTCGTTCAGCGGCCATACCCGCAGGTCTATCCATTCCGGGGTATAGGGGGCCGCGGCCGGCGCAAAATTTCCGATCATGTCGTGAGCGTGGAGAAAGGCGGCCGGTACATGCCCGGGCCTCCGCTCGGCATCGGGCATATAGTATACGCTCACACTCTTTCTGCGGCCGTTGTACCAGACGTCAAGAATGTATGTCGCAGCGTCGAAGACCATCGGGGTCTCATAGTGGTCACCCAGAATCAACAATTCCTCAGTCGCAATGTCATCGAACAGGGCTTGTCGTTCAGCCTCATCCAACTGCGCGGACAGGAATCTGTCAGGGGCAGTTTGGAAAATGACTAGGCCATCGCTGTAGAGGGCGAAGACCGGCGTGTTCCCGTCTTCTATGGTCGACCCCATGCCGCAGCAAATCCTGTAGACCACCAGCGGTTCGCGCGCGTGAGCAATCGCACCGCCGGCCAGGATGCCGATCAGCAGGATGAAAATTCGGATCGGGGAGCGCATCCGATATCGCCGCCTACACCTGCGCCGGCGCCTTCAGAACTTCCAGGAAGCGCTCGACGGCAACCTCCAGCGGGCCGTCGTTTATCACCGTGACCACGCCGGGGCCGCTGGGCTGTTCGGCGGCGCGGGCGAGGCGGTCCCGCACGTCGGCGGCGTCCTCGCGGCCACGTGCCTCGAGGCGCTCGGCCAGCACCTCGGGCGGCGCCGTCACCACCACCACGGTGGTGGCGGGATGTTTGCGGCGCGCCTCCTCGATGACCGCGCGCGAGACGTTGGCGATCACCGTGTGGCCCACCGCCAGGGCATCGGCGATGGTGCCGGGCAGGGCGTAGTGCAATCCGTGCGCGCCCCACGACAGGAAGAAGGCGCCGGCGGCCTGCTGCTGGGCGAACACTTCTTCGCTGAGCGTGAAGTGATCCTCGCTGCCCGGGTCGCTCTGGCGGGTGATGATGCGGCGGGGGAAGACGAACTCGGGACGCCCGGCCAGGGCCGCGCGGGCGCCCTCGATGAGGCTGTCCTTGCCGGCGCCGCTGGGCCCGACGACGAGGATCAGCCGGCCCACGGGCTCTCGGGCCACCCTACCGCGCCCCGGCCGCGCCGAGGGCGCGTTCCAGCACCGGCCGGAAGTCCGCCAGGCTAGGCGTTTTCATCTCGGGGTCCTTGGCCAGTTCGTCCCAGCGCCTGAGCGCGACGGCGGCCTCGGCGTAGGGCCGCGCACGGAACTCGGCCGCCTGCTCGGCGCTGTAGGGGCCGCCCTGGACGGCGAGGCTGCGCACCGACTCGTCCGACAGCCTAGCGAAGTAACCTTCCTCGGCCTGGCAGAGATAGCGCTTGGCGTTCACGTGCTGGGCTATGGGGGCGGTAACGGCGGGGCCGAACCAGCGCGCCAGGAAGGCGGCGCCGACCTTCTCGTGAGCGGCGTCGATGCCGCGCGCCGCGGCGCCCTCGTCCTTGGGGTTCACCAGGTGGCCGATGTCGTGCAGCAGGGCGGCGGCGACCAGGCTGTCGTCGGCGCCCTCCCGCTGGGCGAAGGTGGCGCACTGCAGGGCGTGGGCGAGCTGGGTCACCTCCTCGCCGCCGTAGCGGTCGGCACCGAGCTCGGCCATCAGCTCGAGGATCACCTCGACCGGGTCCTGTACGTCGTTGTCGTTGCTCTGCGTGGTCACGGTGTCGCCTGTCCTTCCGCGGTCCCTGCCGCTGCCGCCGCCGCCGTGAGGCGGAAGCGGTCGGCCAGCAGGAAGGGCCGTTCACTGTTCTCCTGACTATAGAGGCAGATTTCGCCGACCGGAACCGGGCTGCCGAGCAGAGGGCGGAAGAGGGCGGCCAGCTGGCTCTGCAGCCGCTCGCGCCGCTCGGTCTCGGGGATCGGGCCGGTCAGCGTCATGTGGAAGCGGAACTCCTGGAAGACGTAGGGGTAGCCCCAGCGGCGGACGTAGTCCTCCTGGCGCGGGGTGAGCCCCTTGCCGAGGCGGCGTTCCAGTTCCTTGTCGGTGAGCGGCGCACGCAGGCCGTCCAGTTCCGTCACCGCGGCGTCGGCCAGCGCCTGCATCTCGGCGGAAGGCTGCGACAGGGTGAGGGCGAGGAAGGGCCCGATGGCGGAGACCTTCAGCGGCGGCACCACAAAGGCCTGCCGTCCGGCGGCGAAGCCGGTCAGCCTGTCGTGCAGGTCGCGCAGCGAGACCTCGGGCGCGAGGCGGAAGGGCGGCTTCAGGGTGGCGTGGAAACCGTAGCGGCGCGGGCTCTCGGTCACCGCGGCGATCTCCTCGCGCGTCCAGCCGTCCAGCGGCGGCGGCTCCAGCATCGCGTCGCGCTCGCAGTCGCGCCCCAGCCAGCGCTGGGCCAGGTCCCAGAGGCCGCTCTCGGCGGGCGGGGCGAAGTAGACGGCGTAGCGGGGTTGGGAGCTGTCGTTCACGCGCGGGGTCCGACTCGCTGGCAGGGGAAGGTCGCTGTCTTTTAGCCAGCGGCGGCCGGGGCGTACAGAGCCGAGGCGGCTACAGTTTCATGACACCGCGGCCCTGCGACTCGGTGCTGCGGCGAGAAGTGTCGAAGATGCTGATTCACCGCGAAAGTTAATCAAGAACTAACCGAATATGTACCTTCGATGACACTGTAGTGAAGCTAGCATTATATTTGCGCCGACTTGGCGCCCGGTACTTGTTCTTGAAGAACATGTTGCTATAAGCCGCAGAAAGATCGCTGGTTTTGGCGATCACTTCGACATCTGCGGAGTCGACACCATGGACGGCCTGGCAACTTCCCCCGGACTTTCGGCGCGGCCCACGCGCTACCGCAGCATCTTCATTTCCGACATCCATCTCGGAACGCGGGGCTGCAAGGCGGACTACCTGCTGGACTTCATCAAGCACACCGACTGCGAAACCCTGTACCTGGTCGGCGACATCGTCGACGGCTGGCGCATGAAGCGCACCTGGTACTGGCCCCAGGCACACAACGACGTGGTGCAAAAGCTGCTGCGCAAGGTGCGCAAGGGCATGCGCCTGGTCTATGTGCCCGGCAACCACGACGAGTTCCTGCGCGACTACCAGGGCGTCCACTTCGGCGGCGTCGAGGTGACCCGCGAGGCGATCCACGAGACCGCGGACGGCAAACGCCTGCTCATTATCCACGGCGACGAGTTCGACGGCGTGGTGAAGTACGCCCGCTGGCTGGCGCTGCTCGGCGACTGGGCCTACGTGACCATGCTGCAGGTGAACACCTGGTTCAACTACCTCAGGCGCAAGCTGGGCTTCGGTTACTGGTCGCTCTCCGCCTACCTGAAGCACCGGGTGAAGAACGCGGTGCAGTTCATCAGCAACTTCGAGGAAGCCGTGGTCGCGGAAGCCAAGCGCCAGGGCGTCGACGGCGTCGTCTGTGGCCATATCCACTGTGCCGAGATGCGGATGATCGACGGAGTGCTCTACATCAACGACGGCGACTGGGTGGAAAGCTGCACCGCCCTGGTCGAGCACATGGACGGCCGCCTGGAGATCCTGCCCTGGGCGGAGCTGCGCGCCTTCCCCATGCTGGAACCCGTCACGGTGGCGGCCTGAGGACTTCCGAACATATGAAAATCCTGCTGGCGAGTGACGCCTGGTACCCGCAGATCAACGGCGTGGTGCGGACCCTGAACCGCGTGCGCTCCGAACTCGAGGCCAAGGGTCACGTTTTCGACATCGTCTGCCCCGACCAGTTCCGCACCATTCCCTGTCCCTCCTATCCGGAGATCCCGCTGGCCATCCTGCCCTGCATCGGCATGGCCAAACGCCTGGAGGCGAGCGCCGCCGACGCCATCCACATCGCCACCGAGGGGCCGATCGGCCTGGCCGTGCGCAACGTCTGCCTGCAGCGCGGGCTGCCCTTCACCACCTCCTATCACACGCGCTTTCCCGAGTACCTCAGCGCGCGCCTGCCGGTGCCCGTCTCCTGGGGCTACGGCTTCATGCGCTGGTTCCACCGGCCCTCCAAGGCGATCATGGTGGCGACCCAGTCCATGAAGCGGGAACTGGAGGCCCAGGGCTTCG
>DAIQBR010000241.1:3359-6270 GCA_036781105.1 Kiloniellaceae bacterium | reverse complement strand
TTCTGAGGCTTCGGTTTCCGGGTTCGCGGGTCAAAAACGGGGCGGCGGCGAGAAATCGCGACCGCCCCGTCCCGCTTGCGCTATGATCCGGCCCGAATGGCCCGGAACACGGGTTGGGGGAAACTGGCGATGCCAGAGGTCGATGAAGCTGCGCCCGGCGGGGAACCTGGGGGCGCCGGCGGCAAGCCGGTGTTGCGCCCCGATCCCGCCGCGCGCCCCGAAACCGTCCTGCGCCTGGACGGCATCACCAAGCGCTTCGGCGGGCTGACCGCCAACGACGCCATCTCGCTGGACCTGCGCGCCGGCGAGATCCTCGCCCTGCTGGGCGAGAACGGCGCCGGCAAGACCACCCTGATGTCGATCCTCTTCGGCCACTACGTCGCCGACGCGGGACACATCGAGGCCTTCGGCCGCCGCCTGCCCGCCGGCTCGCCGAAGGCCGCCATCGCCGCCGGCATCGGCATGGTGCACCAGCACTTCACCCTGGGCGAGAATCTCACCGTGCTGGAGAACATCGTCCTCGGCACGGAAGCGCTCTGGAAGCCGACCCAGAACCGCGCCCGGGCCCGCCGCAAGGTAACCGGCCTGGCCGAGCATTTCGGCCTCGCCGTCGATCCCCACAAGCCGGTACGCGACCTCTCGGTCGGAGAGCGCCAGCGCGTCGAGATCCTGAAGGCGCTCTACCGCGGCGCCCGCGTCCTCATCCTCGACGAGCCGACCGCCGTGCTGGCGCCCAAGGAGGTGGAGACCCTCTTCAAGACCTTGAAAGCCATGGTCGCCGAGGGGCTCTCGATCATCTTCATTTCCCACAAGCTGAACGAGGTCATGGCGGTGGCCGACCGCGTTGCCGTGCTGCGCCAGGGCAAGCTGGTCGCCGAGCTGCCGATCGCCGAGGCGAGCAAGCAGAGCCTGGCCCAGGCCATGGTCGGCCGGCCCGTGGCGCTGCCCGAGCGCGATCCCCTGGCGCCCGGCGTGGTCGCCCTGCAGATGGCCGGCGTCGGCGTTACCGGCAGCCCTGTTGGAAGACCTCCACCTGCTGCTTTACAGCCGCGAGATCCTCGGCATCGCCGGCGTCTCCGGCAACGGCCAGGCCGCCCTCGCGGCCCTGCTGTCGGGACTGCGCCTGCCCGACGAAGGCAGCTTCGACCTGCTCGGCGCGGTGGTGAAGGAAACCTCCCCCGCCCTGATGCAGGCGCGCGGCGTCGGCCGCATCCCCGAGGACCGCCATGCCGTCGGCGTTGTCGGCGACCTCACCGTCGAAGAAAACCTCATCCTGGAGGCCTCCGGCGATCCGCGCTTCTGCGGCGCCGGCCTGCTGAAAGGCGGCGCGGTGCGGCGCAACGCCCGCGCCCTCATCGAGCGCTTCGATATCCGCGGCGCCGACCCCACCACGACGACGCGGGCGCTCAGCGGCGGCAACATGCAGAAGGTGATCCTCGCCCGCGTGCTCAGCGAGCAGCCCAAGGTGATCCTGGCCAACCAGCCGACCCGCGGCCTCGACGTCGGCGCCGCGGCCAAGGTGCAGGAGTTCCTCTTCCAGGCGCGCGCCGCCGGCGCCGGCATCATCCTCATCTCCGAGGACCTGGAGGAGCTGCTGCAGGTCGCCGACCGCATCGCCGTGCTGTACCGCGGTCGTCTCTCGACGCCGGTGCCCGTCGAGGACGCCGACCTCACCACCCTGGGCCTGCTGATGTCCGGCCACGGCGAATTCGAGGACCAGCGTCAGGGGGCTGGCCATGCGGCTTGAGCCCCGCGCCCATGTGCCCTTCTGGCTGAACATCGCCGCCCCGGTCGCCGCCATCGCGCTGGCCTTCGCGCTCTGCGCCCTGCTGATCCTGTGGACCGGCGCGCCGATCCTCGAATCCTACGAGGCCCTGCTGCGCGGCGCCTTCGGCACCACCTTCGCGATCACCGAGACCCTCACCCGCGCGGCGCCGCTGATCTTCACCGGGCTGGCCGCCGCCGTCGCCTTCCGCGCCAAGCTGTGGAACATCGGCGCCGAGGGCCAGCTCTACGCCGGCGCCCTGGCGGCGACCTGGATCGGCACCGGCATGATCACCCTGCCGCCTTACCTCATGGTGCCGCTGCTGTTCCTGGTCGGCGCCGTCGCCGGCGGCCTGCTGCTGCTGGTGCCGGTGATCCTGAAACTGAAGCTCAAGGTCGACGAGGTGGTGACCACGCTGCTGCTGAACTTCGTCGTCATCCTCTTCGCCAACTACCTGCTGTTCGGACCGTGGAAGGACCCGCTGGCCATGGGCTGGCCCCAGGCCGCGCCGATCATCGACGAGGGCGTGCTCAGCCCGCTCATCCCGCGGATGCGATTGCATTCAGGCCTCGTCTGGGCCGTCGCCTTCGCGGTCTTCGCCTGGGCCTTCATCCGCTTCCAAGTGGGGCTTCCAGATCCGTGCCGTCGGCCATAACCCGGAGGCGGCATCCTTCGCCGGCATGCCGATCGGCGCCACCATCCTGCGCACGGCGCTGCTGTCGGGCGGCCTTGCCGGCATGGCGGGGGTCTGCGAGCTTGCCGGCCTGAAGGGCTATCTCACCCTCGATCTCTCGCCGGGCTTCGGCTACACCGGCATCGCGGTCGCCATGCTGGCCGGCCTGCACCCCCTGGGCGTGGTCGCCGCGGCGATCTTCGTCGCCGCCATCTACAACGGCGCCGACGCCATGAGCCGGGCCATGTCGATCTCCAACTACCTGGCCGACGTGCTGACCGCCACGGCCCTGCTGCTGGTGCTGGCGAGCGTGCTCTTCGTGCGCTTCCGGCCGCGGCTCAGGTAGAGGGCCGGCGATGGAGATCCTCGAAATCTTCGTGACCCTCGGCTTCTGGGCCGCCCTGGTGCGCATGGCGACACCGCTCATCTTCGGCACCCTGGGCGAGTTGATCTGCGAGCGCGCCGGCGTGCTG
>DAIQBR010000241.1:873-3349 GCA_036781105.1 Kiloniellaceae bacterium | reverse complement strand
CGAGGGCATCATGACGATGGGCGCCATGGTCGCCTGGTTCTGGGTCTACCAGGGTGGCGACCTCTGGACCGCGGTGCTGGTGGCGGCCGCCTTCGGCGCCCTCTTCGGCCTGCTGCACTCGCTCTTCAGCGTCTACCTCGGGGTCTCGCAGCACGTCACCGGCATCGGCATCACGCTGCTCGCCTCCTCGCTCAGCTACTTCGCCTTCCGCATGCTGCTGCCCAACGTCACCACGCCGCCGAAGATCGATCCCTTCAAGCCGCTGGCCATTCCCGGCCTCTCGGAAATTCCTTACCTGGGCAGCGTGCTGTTCACCCAGAGCCCGCTGACCTATCTCGCCTTCGCCCTGGTCCCCATCGTCGCCTACGGCCTCTACCGCACGCCGCTGGGCCTCGCCCTGCGCATGGTCGGCGAGAACCCCCTGGCGGTGGAGGCCCAGGGCATCGACGTGCACCGCTTGCGCACTTGTGCGGTGATGCTCGGCAGCGCCTTCATGGCGGTGGGCGGCGCCTTCCTCACCATCTCGGTCTTCGATGCCTTCTACATCGGCATGATCAACGGGCGCGGCTGGATCTGCATCGCCCTGGTCATCTTCGCCTCCTGGCGCCCCGGCAAGGCGCTGGCCGGCGCGCTGCTGTTCGCCGCCTTCGAGGCGCTGCAGATCCGCGTGCAGCAGGCGTCGTCCGCCTTCATCCCCTACCAGTTCTTCCTCATGATGCCCTACGTGCTGTCGATCCTGGCGATGATCGTCATGTCGCGCCGCGCCGCCTACCCCAAGGCCCTGCTGGTGCCGTTCAGAAAGGGCGAGCGATGATGCGGCAGCCGATCCTTCGAGACGCACTGCTTCGCAGCGCTCCTCAGGATGAGGTAAAGAGTGAGCCTCACCCTGAGGAGGGCCGTCAGGCCCGTCTCGAAGGGCGAGGCTCCGGCTGGAACTGAACCGATGCTCGACCTCCTCCTTCGCAACGCCACCCTGCCCTCCGGTGCCGCCGGCCAGGACATCGCCGTCAAGGACGGCCGCATCGCCGAGGTCCGCCCCAACATCGAGGCAGAAGCAACGCAGGTGATCGACGCCGGCGGCCACCTGGTGAGCCCGCCCTTCGTCGACAGCCACTTCCACATGGACGCGACCCTGAGCCTCGGCCTGCCGCGCCTCAACGAGAGCGGCACCCTGCTGGAGGGCATCGCGCTGTGGGGCGAGCTGAAGCCGCATCTCACCGTCGAGGCCATCAAGCAGCGCGCCCTCGCGCTCTGCCGCTGGTCTGTCGCCAAGGGCACCCTCGCCATCCGCAGCCACGTCGACATCTGCGACGACCGCCTGCTGGCCGTCGATGCCCTGCTTGAGGTGCGCGCGGAGGTGAAGGACTGGATCGACCTGCAGCTCGTCGCTTTCCCGCAGGACGGCTACCTGCGCTACGCGAAGTCGCCTGACAATCTGAAGCGCGCCCTCGACAGGGGCGTCGACGTCGTCGGCGGCATTCCGCACTTCGAGCGCACCATGGCCGACGGCGCGGAGTCCGTGAAACAGCTCTGCGAAATCGCGGCGGACCGCGGCCTGCTGGTCGACATGCACTGCGACGAGAGCGACGACCCGCTGTCGCGCCACATCGAGAGCCTCGCTTACCAGACCCAGCGCCTCGGCCTGCAGGGCCGCGTCACCGGCTCCCACCTCACCTCCATGCACTCCATGGACAACTACTACGTGACCAAGCTGATGGCCCTCATGGGCGAAGCCCAGGTCCACGCCGTCGCCAACCCGCTCATCAACATCACCCTCCAGGGCCGCCACGACGCTTATCCCAAGCGCCGCGGCATGACCCGGGTCAAGGAACTGCTGAAGGAAGGCATCAACGTCGCCTTCGGCCACGACTGCGTCATGGACCCCTGGTACCCTATGGGCAGCCACGACATGCTGGAGGTCGCCCACATGGGCCTCCACGTCGCCCAGATGACGGGAGTCGCCGAGCAGCAGGCCTGCTTCGCCGCCGTCACCGAAAACGGCGCCAAGGCGATGCAGCTGGAAGGCTACGGCCTGGAACCCGGCTGTCACGCCGACATGGTGGTGCTGCAGGCCGGCGACGTGCTGGAGGCCCTGCGCCTGAAGCCCGCCCGCCTCCACGTCATCCGCCGCGGCAAGGTGATCGCCGAAACGCCGAGGGTCGAGGCGCAGCTGAAGGTGCTGGGCAACGAACCCGTCGACTTCCTGAAGCGGTGATAGGATATGCGGCCGCTCCTGGTCTTCGCTACGGCCCTCCTAAGCAGTCTGATGGGATGCCAGAACACGCAAGAGTCGAAGGAACACCGGTTCTGGGCCTGGTTCCAGGCGAATGAGGACTCCCTCTACCACTTTGAAACTGATCGCGAAGCCATCTTCGACCGCCTGCACGCCGAGATGTTGAAAGTCTATCCGCAGGCGGCCTTTGAAATAGGATCGGTGCTCCCGGATGGCCGGCGAGAATTCATTCTGTCCGCAAGC
>DAIQBR010000241.1:0-801 GCA_036781105.1 Kiloniellaceae bacterium | reverse complement strand
GGATAGGGGCCAAGTTCATCCCGAGACGATCCGGCGATCCGCTTACCTACACGGAGGCTGGCGGTAAAATACTGAGAACGTCGCAGCTTCGATATTCCTTGAAGCCAGTCAGCGAACGGGTAGACATTTCGATCTTCGTCGACGATGCATCCGCATATGATGGCGACGATCTGGAGTATCTCGTCTGGAACGCCCTAAAAACGTTTCTGGGTGAAGAAGACCTCGGCATCAGAGTGAGAAACTACTCCATTCTTGACGAAACCTCCGATGGCTACGAGAAAAGCCGAGAAATCTCCCATCTCGTGGCAGAATTCGACGCCTACTTCGCAGAACAAAAAAAGAGCTATCACTAGATCATGCCCACCCTCGACCTCTCCTACGTCCGTTCCCAGTTTCCGGCCTTTGCCGAGCCCTCCCTGCAGGACTGGGCCTTCTTCGAGAATGCCGGCGGGTCCTATGCCTGCGGGCCGGTGATCGAGCGCCTGAACCGCTTCTACCGCGAGACCAAGGTGCAGCCCTACGGCCCCTTCCCGGCCTCCAAGCGCGCCGGCGAGGAGATGGACGAGGCCCGCGCGCGCCTCGCCGGCTACCTCAACGTCGCCGTCGACGAGGTGAACTTCGGGCCCTCGACCAGCCAGAACTCCTATGTGCTGGCCCAGGCCTTCCGCGAGATGCTGATGCCCGGCGACGAGATCGTCGTCACCAACCAGGACCACGAGGCCAACACCGGCGTCTGGCGCCGCCTGGCGGAGAGCGGCATCACCGTGCGCGAATGGCAGATCGACCCGGAGAGCGGGCGCC
>DAIQBR010000240.1:0-6276 GCA_036781105.1 Kiloniellaceae bacterium | reverse complement strand
CACCCGGCACCATCAGGTCGACGCTGACCCGGCCCCAGTTGGAGCCCTCGGCCAGCCGTCCGAAGTCGTCGGCGGAGGTCACCACCACCATGTTGTCCAGGGCCAGGCCGGCCGGATAGACCGGCGCGGCGTCGATGTCGCGGCCGTCGTTGCCGGCGGAGACGACGAACAGCAGTTCCGGGTGCGCAGCGGCTGCTGCCGCGAAGGGCGCCCAGTCGTCCTTCGCACGGCTGCCCAGGGGCATGACGACGATGCGCGCGCCCGTCGCCGCGGCGGTCTCGACCGCCTCGGCCATGCGCGCCAGGTCGGGCCGCGGGTAGCGGATCGGCAGCAGGCGCACGCCGGGCGCCTCCTTCACCAGCAGGCTGGCGACCGGCGTGCCGTGGCGGATCGGAAAGAACGGCGAGCGCCCGGTATCGCCGTCGAAGGGCCGCCCGTCGTCGTCCCAGAGGTCGAGGCCCAGGAAGGTGCCGTCTTTGTCGCGCGCCAGCCGCGCCGCGATCTCCGGCAGCAGGTAGTTCACGCCGCTGTCGATGTGGGCGACGGTGACGCCACCCGGGTCCGTCCCCTCGGGCAGCGGCGGGTTCAGCGGCTCGACCGCCTGGACCGTGGTCAGGTCGGCATCGAACAGCACCAGTTCCTCCGCCACGCCGTCGATGCCATAGCGGATCGCGCGGGCGTGCTGCGGCAGGCAGTCGCCGCCGGCCAGCACGACCATCAACGGACGGTCCAGCGCCAGGTCGTGGACTTCGAAAGTCACGCGCCTGAGGCTGCCGGCGGCGCGTGTAGCGGTAACGACGAGCGTGTGTTCGTCCGCGCCGCCTTCCAGGCGCAACTCCCGCTGCCGCCAGTCGTTGGGCGGCCCTCGATCGGTGACGGCGGCGACGGAGAACCCGGCCAGCGGGCCGTCGAGCGGATCGGCGATCCCGGTCGGGTCGAGGATCGCCTCCGGGCAGAGCGTCGCCGCGGCGGCTTCCAATATCGCGCGCGCCGTGGCCTCGCTGTCGCTGTCCGCCTGCGCCGTGACGGGCAGGCCGATCGCCAGGAGCAGCGGCAGGACGGCCAGACGGCCTCTTCGCGACGCGATGCTCACCATGCGGGTTCCTCTAGGCCTTTGCCCGCCGAGTATAGCCTCACTCTGGCACCAGCGCCGCTTCGCCGCGGTCGAGCAGCAGCGGGATGACGAGGTCTTCCTCGTCGTCCAGGTGCCGTGCCATGCGCCGCAACAGCCGCGTGCTCGCCTCGGCATAGGCGGCCGTCGGGCTTTCGGCGTTCTCCGGCTGGCGGGCGAGGGCCTGCAGCAGGGCGTTGGCGGCTTCTGCTGTTTCCACCAGACCCAGGTGCAGGGTCTTGTGGTCGCGGTCCAGCAGCTCGAAGCCGGCGGCCAGTTCCGGCGCGGCGCGGCGGAACACCGGGAAATAATGGAAATCCTCCACCTGGTGGTGGCCGTTCAACTCGCCGAGCAGCAACTGGAGGCGCGGCGCGAACCACTGCTGAAAGTCCTCCGCATCCACGCCGCCGCCCTGGAAGCCTTCACCCCGCTTCTGCAGTTCGCCGCCGAGCCGGCGGAAGGCGGCATGGCGGTCCAGCCAGAAGCGCGCCGTCATGCCCAGGTTCGGATGGTCGCCCCAGCCGGCACGCGGGTGACGCGCGAGCAGCGCCAGCCACTCGGCGGGCAGGCCGCTGCGCAAGTCCAGGTCGAGGAGATCGTGATCCGCAGTCATCCCCTACACTTAATGCAGCAGGCGCACCAGGCCCAGGGTGATCGTCGGAAAGAGAATCAGGATCGTCACGCGTACGATGTCGCTGAAGACGAAAGGCAGGGCGCCGCCGTAAGTGCGCGACAGCGGCACGTCGGGCGCCATGGAATTGATGACGAAGAGGTTCATGCCGACCGGTGGCGTGATCAGCCCGACCTCCACCACGATCAGCACAATGACGCCGAACCACAGCGCCATCTCCTCGGCCGGCAGGCCGAAGTCGAGCACCGAGACGATGGGAAAGAAGATCGGGATGGTCAGCAGGATCATGGAGAGCGAGTCCATGACGCAGCCGAAGACCAGGTAGCAGAGCAGGATCGCCAGCAGCACCAGCCAGGGGCTCACCCCCATGGTGGCGACGAAGTTGGCGGCCTCCTGCGGCAGCTGCGAGAAGGCGAGGAAGCCGTTGTAGACCGCGGCGCCCAGCACGATGAAGAAGATCATGCCGGTGGAGACCGCGGTGCCGGTGATCGCTTGGCCGAGGCCGCGCCAGTTCAGGCCGCCGTTCACCAGGGCGACCAGGCCGGTGCCGGCGGCGCCCACCGCGGCGCCTTCGGTGGGCGTGAAGATGCCGGCGTAGATGCCGCCGATGACCAGGGCGAAGATCACCAGCACCGGCCAGACCGCGACCAGCGCGGTGAAGCGCTCGCGGTAGCTGGCAGGCTCGCGGTGCCCCGCCGAGCCCGGCTTCAGGCGCACGTAGATCGCGATGGTGACCATGTAGCCGAGGGCGGCGAGGACGCCGGGCACCATGGCGGCGATGAACAGCTTGATGATGTTCTGCTCGGTGAGGATGGCGTAGATCACCAGCACCACCGAAGGCGGGATCAGGATGCCCAGGGTGCCGCCGGCGGCGAGGCAGCCGGTCGCCAGCGCGCCGGAGTAGCCGTAGCGGCGCAGCTCCGGCAGCGCCACCTGGCCCATGGTCGCCGCCGTCGCCAGCGAGGAGCCGCAGATCGCGCCGAAGCCGGCGCAGGCGCCGACGGCGGCCATGGCGACGCCGCCCTTGCGGTGGCCCAGCCAGGTCTCCGCCGCCTTGAACAGCGCCTGCGACATGCCGCCGCGCGTGGCGAACTGCCCCATCAGCAGGAACAGCGGCACGATGGACAGCGAGTAGTTCGAGAAGGTGTCGTAGGTCAGCGACTTCATCTGCGCCAGGATCGGCACCCAGCTGCCGGTCACCAGCCAGGTCCCGAAGAAGCCGACCATCAGCATGGCGAGGCCGATGGGGATGCGCAGGAAGATCATTCCCAGCAGGATCGGGAAGGACCAGATGCCGAGCTCCAGGTTGCTCATGACGCCGCGCGTCTCACTTCGCGCAGGCTGCGCAGCACGGTGTAGGCGCAGACCAGGGTGAAGGCGGCGGCGCCGGCCAGCGCGGCGGCGAAGCCCCACCAGATCGGGAACTGCAGGATGAAGGTGGTTTCGCCGTAGGAGCGCTTGTCGAGCATGCCGAGGCACAGCCGCCAGGTGATCACCGCGGCGGCGCCGGTCATGGCCAGGTTGGCGATGACGTCGACCGCCGCGTTCACGCGGGGGCCGGCACGGGTCAGGAAGAGGTCGACGGTGACGTGGCCGCGGTGGAACTGACACAGTCCGAGGAAGGCGAAGACGGCAAAGGCGGTGCCGGCCTCGACCAGCTCGAAGTCGCCGGGGATCGGCCCCAGGCCGGCAAAGATGAGGCTGCGCCCGGCGATGCTCACCACCGTGACGACCACCACCGCGATCAGCACCGCGCCGCCGGCCATCGCCATCCAGTAGGCGATGGCGCCCACCAGCCGGTCCAGCCCGAGTTTCCCCCGGCCGATCCGGTCGTTGCCCGGTCGAATTTGCGGTCCGTCCCCCAAAAGCCTCTTCCCAGCCCTGTTTTCAGCCCGCTTCGTTCGGCGCGCGGACAGAGTTTGCGGGCGGCAACCGGGTCCTGCCCGGCGCCGCCCGTCGTCGTTTAGCCTATTCCCGCCCTGTTGGCCCGCCTTTATTGGCCGCTTATTGCCCGCTGTATTTCTCGATCCGCCGGCGGGCGTCCTCGACTAGGCCGGCGCCGTCGATGCCCTTGGCGTCCATCTCGGCGATCCAGTCCGTGGTGGTCTTCTGCGCGGCCTCCTGCCAGCGCGCGGTCTCGGCTTCGTCCAGGGTGACCAGGACGTTGCCGGCCTTCTGCGCCACCTCGCGGCCGATGACGTCCACCTCGTCCATTGCCCGGCCGAACAGGGCGGCGACCTCCGGTCCGGAGTTGTCGTCGATCACCTTTTTCAAGTCGTCCGGCAGTTTCTCATAGGAGTCGCGGTTCATGGCGAAGATGAAGGTCGAGGTATAGAGCCCGTGGTCGCCGGAGAAGCTTGTGTGGGTCTGCACCAGCTCGGCGACCTTCAGCGGCAGGGTCACCTCCCAGGGGATGGCGACGCCGTCGATGACGCCCTTGGAGAGCGATTCCGGTACCGCGGGCACCGGCATGCCGATGGGGGTGGCGCCGAAGTTGCTGAGCATGCCGGCGGCGACCCGCGTCGGGGTGCGGATCTTCAGGCCCTGCATGTCGGCCAGGGAATGCACGCCCTCGCCCTTTACGTGCAGCAGGCCGGGCCCGTGCGTGTGCAGCGCGATGGGATGGACGTCCTTGAACTCCTCCGTCGCGTTTTCCAGCACATACTCGTGGAAGGCGCGGCTGGTCGCCTCGGCGGTGGTCACCATGAACGGCAGCTCGAAGGCTTCCGACCTGGGGAAGCGCCCCGGCGTGTAGCCCAGCACGGTCCAGATCAGGTCGACCACGCCGTCCTTGGCCTGGTCGTAGAGGGCCGGCGGCGCCCCGCCCAGCTGCATGGAGGGGTAGTGCTCGACCTTGATGCGGCCGTTCGATTCCCGCTCGACCTTCTCCATCCAGGGGGTCAGGGCGCGGGCCGGGATGGCGGCCTGCGGCGGCAGCATCTGGTGCAGCCGCAGGGTCACTTCCTGGGCGCTGGCGCCGGTCACGGCGCTCACCGCGGCGGTCGCCGCCAGGCCCAGCGCCAGGACGAAGGCAAGAGTTCGGTTCATGGAGTCCTCCTCTTCGCGCCGTGCCGGGCTCCTCTTGGTCCCGTGAGCCATGGTCCCAAGTGCCGGACGGCATCTTATTGTATCCGGCTTCTCCTACCCGGCCGGACTTGGGCAAGAGCTTACCCGCTTCCCGCGTTTGTGTGCAAATAGGCCGGATTGGCGGTTTTCCCCGCCCCGGTCGCTCGTTGTATAAGACCGGTCGAACACCGCCGCCCGCTGGCCAGCCCGGGACGGCAGGCATAACAGGAGGCCGCCCGATGAGCCCAACCAGCCCGACCAGCGGGAAACCGCCGTTCCGCGCCGACCATGTCGGCAGCTACCTGCGCCCGAAGCGCCTCGTCGAGGCGCGCGAGCGGCACCAGGCCGGCAAGCTCGACGACGCGGGCCTGCGCGCGGTGGAGGACGACTGCATCCGCGAGGTGGTGCAGAAGCAGCAGGATGCCGGCCTGCACGGCATCACCGACGGCGAGTTCCGGCGCACTTTCTTCCACGTCGACTTCCTGGAGAAGCTGGCCGGCGTCACTGTCACCTACGGTGAGTTCACCGCCGCCTTCCGCAAGGATGACGGCACCGAGGTCGGCTTCGCCCCGCCGACCATGCACGTCGAGGAACCGATCCGCCACGTCGGCCCGATCCAGGGCGCCGACTACGATTTCCTCGCCGGGGTGGTGAGCGAGACGCCGAAGGTCTGCATTCCGGCGCCCTCGATGCTGCATTTCCGCGGCGGCCGCCAGGCGATCTCCAGCAAGGTCTATCCCGACCTGGAGGATTTCTACCAGGACCTCGCCGCCGCCTACCGCGCCGAGGTCGCCGACCTCGCGGCGCGCGGCTGCCGCTACCTGCAGATGGACGACACCAACCTCGCTTATCTCTGCGACCCGAAGATCCGCGAGCGCACCGCCGCGCGCGGCGACGATCCCGACAGCCTCACGCATCTCTACTGCCGCCTGGTGAACGACGCGATCGCAGAGCGCCCGGAGGACATGACGGTCTGTGTCCACCTCTGCCGCGGCAACTTCAAGAGCGCCTGGGTCGCCGAAGGCGGCTACGAGCCGGTCGCCGAGATCCTGTTCAACGAGATGGCCATCGACGGCTTCTTTCTGGAATACGACGACGAGCGCTCCGGCGACTTCGCGCCGCTGCGCTTCATGCCCAAGGGCAAGCGGGTGGTGCTCGGCCTCATGAGTTCCAAGCGCCCGGAGGTGGAATCTAAGGACGCCTTGAAGCAGCGTATCGACGAGGCGACGCAGTTCGTGCCGGTCGACCAGTGCGCCCTCAGCCACCAGTGCGGCTTTTCCTCCACTGCCCACGGCAACGAACTGACCGAGGACGACCAGTGGAAGAAACTCGCGCGCTGCGTCGAAGTCGCCGAAGAGGTGTGGGGTGGCTGAAGCCGCGCCCACCTTCCTCACCACCCGCGAGGTCGCCGACCTGCTGCGGGTGAAGGAGCGCAAGGTTTACGACCTTGCCGCGGCCGGCGAGATCC
>DAIQBR010000239.1:5719-6282 GCA_036781105.1 Kiloniellaceae bacterium | reverse complement strand
CTCGGCGCCGACCCGCTGATGGGCTCGGAGGACTTCGCCTACATGCTGCAGGCCAGGCCCGGCTGCTACGTCTGGCTCGGCAACGGCAGCGAGGGCGGGCCCGGCGGCTGCGCCGTGCACAACCCACGCTACGATTTCAACGACGACATTGCCGTCATCGGCGCCAGCTACTGGGCGACCCTCGTCGAGCAGGTGCTGCCGCGCTAGGACACGTCCCGGCCGGCTTCATCACAAGTCGAAGGACTGACGGTCGCAGATAACCACAGGTTTCGCGCGGTTGTGGTGAACGCCCATTAACCGCGATCAGTGATTGCCGCATCGGCAATTCACGATAGTCTGGGGGCGAGGCAGGTAGCCTCCGGTCTGCGGGCAGCGGACCAGGCAGACTGTTTTGACCCGGGAACCACGGCACCCCTCCGATGAGCGAACACGCGCAAGACCTCAGCCCCTCCACCGAGGTCCTGCCTCTGTCGGACCTCTCCCATGCCGACCACCTCTGGCTCTACGACTACTGGCGCCAGCGCCGGCGCGACGGCGGGCTGCCGGCACGCCGCGACATCGAT
>DAIQBR010000239.1:2381-5681 GCA_036781105.1 Kiloniellaceae bacterium | reverse complement strand
CATCATCGCGGCGGAGGCGGCCGACGGCGGCTTTCGCTACCGCTACCGCCTCGCCGGCACCGAGATCGCCCAGCGCGCCGGGCGCGATCCTACCGGCAAGACCTTCGACGAGCTCTATCAGGGCGACTATCTGGAAACCGCGCGGGCGCTTTACGACGAGCTGCGCGGCACGGCCCGGCCGCACTTCTCCCAGCGCACCTATCCGCTGGCCGACGGCGAAAGCTACCTGCGCTACGACCGCCTGATCCTGCCCCTGGCCGCCGACGGGCGGACCGTCGACCAGTTCCTGCTGCTCATCGTGGTGGTGGAGCAGGGCGGCGCGATCCACCGCGAGGGCAGCTTCGAGCGTGGCGGCAAGCCCCGGCCGAGATAGCCCGATCGAACAGGCCGCGGCCGCGGATTTTGCGCCGCAACATACTGGAATCGCCCGACCTTTCCGGAAAATTTTCCGCCACGGCGGCCTCTTGAAACAGCCCTTGCCCTGCCTATATCGGCGGTCGAGATCGCTTCCCGGTGGAGGGTTTCACACGGTCTTTACGGTGACTATCCAGGCGGGGCTTTGCGGCGCGTCTTGATAGGGCAGTTGTGGCCCCGAAGCGGCTGCGCCCCGCGATACAGCTCTCAAGGAGGGTATCATGCGTAGCGCTTTCGATTTCAGTCCGCTG
The DNA here is from genome assembly GCA_036781105.1 of Kiloniellaceae bacterium. GTDB lineage: Bacteria > Pseudomonadota > Alphaproteobacteria > Kiloniellales > Kiloniellaceae > Pelagibius. Next base: position 5,016 of record DAIQBR010000239.1, on the reverse strand, counting down.
TTCCGTTCCACCATCGGCTTCGACCGCCTGCCGGGCCTGCTCGAATCGGCCGCCCGCATCGACGAGGCCACGGCAGGCTATCCGCCCTACAACATCGAAAAGCACGATGAGGAGTCCTACCGCATCACCATGGCGGTGGCCGGCTTCACCGAGGACGACCTCAACATCGAGCTGCGCGAGCACAGCCTGATCGTCAGCGGCCGCCTGCCGCAGGACGACGGCGAGAAGACCTACCTGCATCACGGCATCGCCGGGCGCGCTTTCCAGCGCAGCTTCCAGGTCGCCGACCATGTGAAGGTCACCGGCGCCCGGCTCGAGAACGGCCTGCTGCACATCGACCTCGTGCGCGAGCTGCCCGAGGAGATGAAGCCGCGGCAGATCCGCATCGAGACCGGGTCCGGGATGAAGCAGGTCGCCGACAAGACGAAGCAGGCGGCCTGACGGGCCTGCCATGAGGCAAGGGGACGGGCCGGCGTTGCCGGCCTGTCCTCCGCGACGACAGCACGCGGATTGAGAAGGAGAAGTCGTCCCATGGAAAAGCAAGCTGCGAAGCGCCGCTTTGCGCAACCCTATATCACCGAGGCCCGCATCGATTTCGCCGTGCAGCGCGCCGCCGACTTTGCCGCGCGCCACCGCGACTGGTCCGCCTTCGACTGCGCCGATGCCGCGGTGCGCCAGGTCTTCGGCCGCTGGCTGCTCGATCACACGGCGACCGTGCCGCCGGCGCGCATGCCGCTCTTCCTGCGCCTCGTCGACGCGGTGGAGAGCCGTCTCGGCCTGCATCGCCGCCGGCGCGGCCGCCCGGTGCCGATGGACCCGGCGCTGGCCGCCCTGGCCGTGGAATGGCAGCCGGGGGATCTGCAGGCCATCGCGTGAGGCGGAACACAGTCCCCGTCTCCATCGTTGATTAACCTCCGGTGTTGATTATCTGTCAGCCAGGAGGTGATCGCCATGAACCGCAAGGACGAATTCAGGCATCAGGATTGGGATAATGCGCCGCTCAGCGACCGCGAGCATGACTCGCGGCAGGAGCCGCGCGGGCCGCAGGAACCCGAATCGGCGCCGCTTTCCGCTCTCCTTCTGCACGCGGGCATGTGGGCCGCCGGTTGCCTGCTCATCGCGTCGACCGTGCCGTCGGTCCTGATCGCGCCGCTGCTGCGCGAACTCCTGGTGATGTCCGCCTTCGCCGTGTCGATGATCGGTCTGCTGCGCGGCGAGAGGCTCACGCTGCAGGCCTTCAACCGCCAGGACGTCGCTCTCCTGCTGCTCGGGCTCGGCATGGTCGCCGCGCTCTTCATCGATCCCGCCGCCGTCCAGGCCTACATCGACGCCCACAACCCGGGCGCTTCTGCTGCGGGCTAGGGCTGCACCCGCACCATTTGCGTTTCGATCAGGCGTGTCAGGGCGTCTATCTCGCCGCTGCCTTCCGGTGCGGCCATGAAGAGGTGCATTTTTGCTCCCAATCCTCGATCTCCTTCGAGAGGCACTATGGCCTCGCGATGGATCCAGTCCGGGCCGCCATCGGCGTCTTTTTCCTGATATTGAACCCATTCGCTGCGATGATCCACGATGCGGGTAGCGACCCGCATCAGTTTCGCCGCGGGAATGCCTTTCCTCTGATGGCTCATGTTGGGATGCCACCCGATGTAGATGCCCAAGCCGCCCGCAGCTGCGTCCAGGGGCGCGAGCTTTTCGATCCGGTAGACCGTAAAGTCAGGTCCGCGCTGTTCGGAAAAGATATGGCTTGCGGGCAGACTTAAGGCGAACCGCAGCGTGCGGCCATCTCTTGACGAGGCCTCAATGACATGCCGGCCCCCGGTCTCAAGCCTTTGCCGGGGGCCAGGGCGCAGACTGGCAATCATGCGGGATGCAATATCGCTGTAGCGCTCCAGTGTCTGCGCGCGTTCGTTCCAGGTCATGATGAAAATCTCTTGTGTGGTGCCGTCCGCCTGCGCAACGAGAATGTTAGCGAGGACGTAATTCCCTGAGGCATGGCGGCGCTTTCCCTCGAAAGCTCCATAGGCCCGCAGGCCGCTGGCGAATTGTTCGCTGCGGGGTGGTGCGTTCCTGTCCTCCAGGATGCCGCCCAGATGGTTCTCGCCGAAATAGGTTTCCGGGGCCTGCGGGAAGAGCGCGAAGTGCTCATTCGCGTAGACGACGATGTCATTCTCCGTTTGGCCAAGAGGAACATTGAGCTTGGTTGCCATCTCTTCGGATGGCGCCGCAGCCATGATGTTGGCAGCTTCGTTCGGAACGATTTGCGTGCCCGGTGGCGCACTGATGACCAGGCGTCCCTTCAGCAGGTCAATATCCTGCCAGTCCGACTCCAACGCGGATTGTGCCTCGGCACCCAGCGGCAGGATGGTTGCCACCAGCAGCCCGGCGGCCATTGCCCTCCAGCGCTGTGCCATGTCCGTGTCTCCCCCGGTTGCCCAATTCTGTGCCGGCGAATCTGGCGAGACTGGGGCACTGGTGGGGCAGCAGCGTGACACCCGGCTCCTTTCTCCTTGCCTTCCGGGCGCGCGCGCCTCACATCGGGGAGGTGATTTCTCACCGAAACCTCCCGCCGCGATGACGCCCCAGCCCGATCCCGCCGGCCGCACGCCGCCGCCAGTTCCGCCCACGACTCCAGGCG
>DAIQBR010000239.1:1099-2365 GCA_036781105.1 Kiloniellaceae bacterium | reverse complement strand
ACCTGCCGCCGGGGACGATGTGGCTGGCGCTGGCGATGCTCCTGGTCTTCCTGCTGGAAAGCGTGCTGGAGGGGCCGCCCTGGACCTGGCTGCTCACCACCTTCGCCTTCATCTCCGAGGTGTTCTGGCCGTCGGGCGCCGGACTGCCGACGCTCCAGGGCGTGATGACCCTGGTGACCTACGCCTTCCTGCACGGCGATTTCATGCACCTGGCGTTGAACCTCGGGTTCCTGCTCGCCTTTGGCAGCTTCGTCGAGCGTCACCTGCTGCTCTTCGCCGCCACCGCCGCCTTCGGCGCGCTCTCGGAGTTCTGGTTCCGCGGGGCGGAGCCCGTCGCCCTCATCGGCGCCTCCGGCGCGGTCTACGGCATGACCGGGGCGGCGGCGCGCTTCATGTTCGCCGGCGCTGATCCGGGCCAGCATCGCCCCGATCAGCGGCGCCCAAACCAGCGCCGGCGGGCCCTGGTCTTCATCGGCGTCTTCCTCGGCCTCAACCTGGTCTTCGGGATCACCGGGCTGGGCGACTTCCTGGCCGGGGCGGCGGTCGGCTGGAAGGCCCATATCGGCGGCCTGCTGGCCGGGCTTGTCCTCGCCTTCCTGCTCGGCGGCCGCCGCTCGCCCCGGGACGCAGGCCCCAAAGAGCCCCTATAGAAGTTTGACGGGCTAGGACCGCCTTAGTACCTTCGCCCGGCATGAATCCGCCCGCCTTCCCCGGGGATGTCCCCTGGGAGCGGCCGGGGGAATCGGCGGTCGATGTGGTCGTCAGGTGAAGGGGGAATGATGAGGGGGCTTCGATGGAGCGCGCTGGCGCTCGTCACGGCTGTGGGCCTGGCCGGTTGCGGAACGGGCCCGCGCGGCTTCTACGCCTCCGACCCGCCGCGCATTCCTCTCGGCGGTTCTTTCACCGTCGAACCCGGCCAGGAAGTCATCGTCTACGGCGTGCGCGCCCAGCGCTGCGGCATGGCGCCGCCGACCTTCGAGACCGCCGCCGGCGAGATGTTCTCCGGTGAGGGCTCGCAGGGACCCGAGGTCGGCCAGGTCTACGATGCCGGCACCGGTCAGAACGTGGCGGTGCTCTGCGGCGGCACCGTCCCGGTGCGCGCCATCGGCTACCGCGCCCCGGAGAATTTCGAGGGCGAGGTCGCCATGACCTTCTACGGCACCGACCAGGCGACCGTCATCGTCGCGCTGCCGCCGGAGCCGGAGCCTGAGCCCGAGGAAGAGGCCGAGCCCGAGGAAGGGGCCGAGCCCGAGGCGGCGCCGGAAG
>DAIQBR010000239.1:0-1076 GCA_036781105.1 Kiloniellaceae bacterium | reverse complement strand
ACCCGCCCCGGCGGAGGAACCCGCCACGCAAGGCGCGCCGGTCGTCGAGCCGCCGCCGCCGGCGGTGCCGGTCCCCGAGGTCGAGGCCGAACCCTTGCCGGGCGAAGAGGCCCTGCCGCCGGAAGCAGCCGATGAGATCCGCCGCGAGGAAGGCCCCGCCTCCGAGGAAGGCCCGATCCGCGAGGAAGAGATCGGCCCGCCGGAAGACCCCTTCATCCGCGGCCGCGAGCACCTCTGACGCGTCCCCTCTCCCCCCCGCGGGAGAGGGATGCGCAGCCTTAGCGAACCCGAAGGGGAGCTTAGGCGAAGCCGGGCGAGGGGGGCTGCCCGCCGCCTATTCCCCGCCCTGCAGCGCGCGCGGGTCGAGGGCGTCCTGCAGGCCGTCGCCGAGGAAGTTGAAGGCGATCACCGTCACGAAGATCAAGAGGCCGGGGTAGATCGCCAGCGCCGGCGCGCCCCAGATCAGCTCCTGTGCCGAGGTCAGCATGTTGCCCCACGACGGCAGCGGCGGCTGAATGCCGAGGCCGAGGAAGCTCAGCACCGACTCCAGCAGGATGATGCCGCCGATCGACAGCGTGGTGGCGACGATGATCGGCGAGACCACGTTGGGCAGGATGTGCACCAGCATGATGCGCGGGCCCGAGGCGCCGAGCGCTTCGGCCGCGCGCACGAATTCGCGCGCCTTCATCGACAGCGTGGCGCCGCGCACCAGGCGCGCCACCGTGGTCCAGCCGACCAGCGCGATGAGGAAGACGATGCGGTACAGGCTGACGCTTTCCGAGGTGACCAGCGCCTGCGGCAGGCCGATCTTGTTGAGGTCGATGGCGGCCAGGATGATCAGCAGCGGCAGGATCGGCAGCGCGATGACGCCGTCGGTGAAGCGCATCAGCAGGCTGTCCAGCCGGCCGCCGTAGTAGCCGGCGGTAAGCCCCAGCAGGGTGCCGATGACGGCGGCGCAGAGCGCGGCGGCGAGCCCCACCACCAGCGAAACCTGGCCGCCGTACAGCAGGCGCACCAGCAGATCGCGGCCCAGCTCGTCGGTGCCCAGCGGATGCTCCGGCGAGGGCGGCAGCTTG
>DAIQBR010000238.1:2955-6290 GCA_036781105.1 Kiloniellaceae bacterium | reverse complement strand
GCTGCTCGACCAGCAGCTCGCCCACCTGCAGGGCGTCATCGCGCGGCTCGCCAACCGTCCACAGCGGCGCCTGCTGGCCATGCAGACCCGCGCCTGGGACTTCAACCTGGAAGAAGGCATGCTCGACACCGCGCGCCTTGCGCGGGTCATCGTGAACCCGATGCACTCGCTGTCCTACAAGATGGAGCGCGACACCGAGTTCCGCGACACCGTGGTGAGCCTGCTGATCGACAACTCCGGCTCCATGCGCGGGCGCCCGATCACGGTCGCGGCAATGAGCGCCGACATCCTGGCGCGGACGCTGGAGCGCTGCGGCGTGAAGGTCGAGATCCTGGGCTTCACCACGCGCATGTGGAAGGGCGGCCAGGCGCGCGAGCGCTGGATCGGCGCCGGCAAGCCGCCCAATCCGGGCCGCCTGAACGACCTGCGCCACATCGTCTACAAGGGCGCCGATGCTCCCTGGCGGCGGGCGCGCAAGAACCTGGGCCTCATGCTGCGCGAGGGCATCCTCAAGGAGAACATCGACGGCGAGGCCCTGCTGTGGGCGCACAACCGGCTGATCGGCCGGCCCGAACAGCGCCGCATCCTGATGGTGATCTCCGACGGCGCGCCGGTCGACGACTCGACGCTCTCGGTGAACCCGGGCAACTACCTGGAGCGCCACCTGCGCGAGGTCATCGCTTACATCGAAAACCGCTCGCCGGTCGAGTTGCTGGCGATCGGCATCGGCCACGACGTAACGCGCTACTACCGCCGCGCGGTCACCATCGTCGACGCCGAGCAACTGGGCGGCACGGTGATGGAGAAGCTGGCCGAGCTCTTCGAGGAAGAGCGTGCCGTGCCGGCGGGCACGCGCGCCCCGCGGCGCGCCTCCAAGCTGCACTGACCCCCGGTTTCTTGCGGGCCCCTCTCCTCGCCGCCCTGCTGCTCGCGGCCCAGTTCCTTTGGGCGCCGGTCCCGGCGCTGGCGCAGGGCGCCATCGATCTGCGCAATGAAGCGCTGAGCCTCAATCCCGACGACAAGGCGCAGCAGACCGTCGGCCGCCTGCGCTGGCGCGGCGGCCAAGAGGTCACCTCGACGGCCGGAAACTTCGGCGGCCTGTCGGACCTCGCCCTGTCTGCGGACGGCGGCAGCCTCCTCGCCGTCACCGACGAAGGCCGCTGGCTCAGTGCCGAACTCGCCTACGACGCTGCCGGCGAGTTCCGCGGCCTGCGCGCGGGCCGTATGGGCTACCTGCACGACCCCGCGGGAAAGCTGCTGTCCGGCAAGTACCACCAGGACGCCGAGGCCCTGGCGCGCCTGCCCGACGGCAGCCTGCTGGTCGCCTTCGAGCGCGACCACCGCCTGCGGCGCTTCGCCAGCGGCCTCGACAAGGCACCGCAGGTCTTTCCGGCGCCGCCCGGGCTCGCGGCGGCCGGCCTGAACGCGGGCATCGAGGCCATGGTGAGCCTCACCGACGGGCGCCTGCTGGCCTTCAGCGAAGGGGAAGGGACCGACGGCAGCTTCGCGGCCCATCTGCGCGAAACCGATGGAACCTGGCAAAGCCTGGCACTGGCCCCCAGCGGCCTGTTCCGGCCCACCGGGGCGGCGCTGCTGCCCGACGGCGACGTGCTGCTGCTGGAACGCCGCTTCACCCTGCTGGGCGGGCTCGGCGCCCGTCTGAGCCGCATCGCTGCCGGCGACATCAAGGCAGCCGCCTTGCTGAAGACAACCGAGCTGGCCGAGTTGCGCGCGCCGCTGACCCTCGACAACTTCGAAGGCGTCGGCGTGCATCAAGCACCCGACGGCACGACGCGCGTCACCCTGGTTTCGGACGACAACTTCAATCCGCTCCAGCGCACCCTTGTCGTGCAGTTCGAGCTGCTGGCAACGCCGTAGGGTCTTGAAAAGCAAAAGGCCCGCCGAAGCGGGCCTTTTCGAAACTTGCTGTGCCGGGAAGGCTCAGGCGCTGGCAGCAGCCTGCTTCTCGCTCGCCTTCTTGATGCGGCGGCGCAGCTCGCGGGCCTTGCTGCCAAGCTGCGTCTCGGAAGCCGACAGCAGGTAGGCGTCGATGCCGCCGCGCTTCTCGACGGTGCGGATCGCGCGGGTCGAAAGGCGCACCTTCACCGTGGTGCCCAGGACGTCGCTCATCAGGCTGACTTCCTGCAGGTTGGGCAGAAAGCGCCGGCGCGTCTTGTTGTTGGCGTGGCTCACGTTGTTGCCGGACAGAACGTCCTTGCCGGTGAACTCGCAACGTCGTGCCATGATCAGTCTTCCTAAGCTCAATAAACGCGTTACCGGGCGGCCCAGCCACCCGGTGCGGCCCGGTTTCTACGGCAGCCCGGCCGGCAGGTCAAGCCGATTCCCGGGAAACCGCCGCGCCGGAGAAATTAACCATATATTCGATTAATTTCGGCTGAACAGGCCGACCAGGCGCCGCGCGGCGGCGGTCGGGGCCGTCCGCCCGGCACGGACCTCGCGCTCCAGGCTCTCCAGCGCGCGGGCGACCTCCGGGTCGGCTTTGAAGCGGCGCATGAGGCTGTCGGAAATCTCGGCCCACATCCAGGCGCCGGCCTGGGCGGCCCGCTTGGCGGCACGGGCGCCGCTGGCTTCCATGATCTTGCGGTGCTCTTGCACCGTGTCCCAGACCGCGGCGATGCCCTCGCCCAGCAGGGCCGAACATTTCAGCACCGGCGGGCGCCATTCCGGGTTGGGCGCGCGCAGCAGGCCCAGGGCGGCGTAATACTCCGCCACCGCCCGGTCGGCGGCCGGCTTCAGGTCGCCGTCGGCCTTGTTGACGATAACCGCGTCGGCCAGCTCGACGATGCCCTTCTTGATGCCCTGCAGTTCGTCGCCGCCGCCGGGCTGCAGCAACAGCAGGAAGATGTCGACCATCTCGGCCACCGCCGTCTCCGACTGGCCGACGCCGACGGTCTCGACGATGACCACGTCGAAGCCGGCCGCCTCGCAGGCCAGCATGGCCTCGCGGGTGCGGCGGGCGACGCCGCCCAGGTGGCTCTGGCCGCCGGTGGGCGAAGGGCGGATGAAGGCCTGGGGGTGGCGCGACAGCTCCTCCATGCGGGTCTTGTCACCCAGGATCGAGCCGCCGCTGACCTTGGAGGAAGGATCGACCGCCAGCACCGCCACCTTGTGGCCGGCGCCCACCAGATGCAGGCCGAAGCGCTCGATGAAGGTCGACTTGCCGACCCCGGGCACGCCGCTGATGCCGATGCGCACCGAGTTGCCGCTGGCCGGCAACAGCGCCTCCAGCAGGGACTCGGCCCCAGTGGCGTGCTCCGGCTTGCTCGATTCGATGAGGGTGATGGCGCGCGCCAGGGCGCGGCGGTCGCCCGCCC
>DAIQBR010000238.1:0-2944 GCA_036781105.1 Kiloniellaceae bacterium | reverse complement strand
GCTTCTTCCGCCGCTTCCGACATGCCCCGCTTATGGGCCGAAGCGCCCGGCAAAAGCAAGCCTCCCCGCAAGCTTCGGCAAGACGCGGCGGGAGCCCTCTGCTATGCGTGGAAGGAGACCGCCGGAAGCAAGAAATGCTCGGAAACCTCCTGCTGCTGTGGCTCGCTGCCCTGCCGCTGATGGGCAGCCCCGGCCCGGCCACCCTCAGCACCGCCGCCGTCGGCGCCACCTACGGGGCCCGGCGCGGTCTGCCCTGGCTCGCCGGCATCTGTCGCGGCACGGCGACGGTGCTGCTGCTCATCGCGACAGGGGTGACCGCCGTGGTGCTGACGGTGCCGGCGCTGAAGATCGCCATCACCCTGCTGGCCGCTGCCTACATCCTCTGGCTTGCCTGGCGCATCGCCACGGCACCGCCGCTGTCGAGGCAGACCGAAGAGGCCAAGGCGCCCGCCTTCCCCGGCGGCTACCTGCTGGCGGTCGCGAACCCCAAGGCCTTTGCCGCCATCGGCGCGGTCTACGCCGGGCACACGGTGGTGGCCGGCGACCTCGCCACGGACGCCGCCGTGAAGATCGCGGCCCTCTCCTTGGTGATCGTGCTGGTGAATGCAACCTGGCTGGTCTTCGGCGCGATGATCTCGACCGCGCTGCACGATCCGAAGAAGAGCCGCGTCGTGAACGTCCTCTTCGCCCTGCTGCTGGTCGCCTCGGTGGCGGTAGCCCTGTTTTAGCGCCTACTCCGCCGCGCCGCCGGCGGCGGCGACGGCCTCGTGGACCTCGTCGACGGCGGCCTGCTGGCGCGCCCACATCTGGGCGTAGACACCGCCGCGCGTGAGCAGGGCCTCGTGGCGGCCGCGCTCGACGACGCGGCCGGCCTCCAGCACCAGGATCTCGTCGGCCTCCACCACGGTGGAGAGGCGGTGGGCGATGACCAGGGTGGTGCGGTCGCGCGAGACCTCGCGCAGCGACTTCTGGATGCCGCGCTCGGTCTTGGTGTCGAGGGCCGAGGTCGCCTCATCGAACAGCAGGATCCTCGGGCCCTTGAGGATGGTGCGGGCGATGGCGACGCGCTGCTTCTCGCCGCCGGAGAGCTTCAGGCCGCGCTCGCCCACCATGGTGTCGTAGCCGTCGGGCAGGGAGCGCACGAAGCCGTCGATCTGCGCCAGGCGCGCGGCCTCCATCATCTCATCGTCGCTCGCATCCGGACGCCCATAGCGGATGTTGTAGCCGATGGTGTCGTTGAACAGCACGGTATCCTGCGGGACGATGCCGATGGCCGCGCGCAGGGAGGCCTGAGTCACCTCGCGGATGTCCTGGCCGTCGATCCTCACCGCGCCGTCCAGTACGTCGTAGAAGCGGAAGAGGATGCGCGAGATGGTCGACTTGCCGGCGCCGGAGGGACCGACGATGGCGACCGTGTTGCCGGCGCGCACGGTGAACGACACGTCCTTCAGGATCGGCCGGCGCGGATCGTAGCCGAAGGAAACCTTGTCGAAGACGATCTCGCCCTTGCTGAGCTCCAGCGGCTTTGCCTCCGGCACGTCGCGCACCTCCGCGTCGGAATGCAGCAACTTGAACATGGTCTCCAGGTCGATGAGCGACTGCTTGATCTCGCGATAGACCGTGCCGAGGAAGTTCAGTGGCATGGCGAGCTGCAGCAGATAGGCGTTCACCAGCACGAAGTCGCCGACCGTCATGGTGCCGGCCACCACTCCCTGCGCCGCCAGCACCATCAGCAGGGTGATGCCGATGGCGATGATGAGCGACTGGCCGGTGTTCAGCACCGAGAGGCTGGCGCGGCTCTTCACCGAGGCGCGCTCGTATTTCCTGAGCGCCGAGTCGAAGCGCCTGGCCTCGTGGTCCTCGTTGCCGAAGTACTTCACGGTCTCGAAATTCAGCAGGCTGTCGATGGCCTTGGTGTTGGCGTCATTGTCGGCATCGTTCATCCGCTTGCGGATTTCGATGCGCCATTCCGTCACCTTGAAGGTGAAGACCACGTAGCCGGCGATGGTGACGAAGGGGATGACGGCGAAGCGCCAGTCGAACATCACCCAGAGGATGCCGCAGGCCAGCGCGATCTCGATGAGGGTCGGGATGACGTTGAAGGTGGCGAAGTGCAGCAGGAACTCGATGCCCTTGGTGCCGCGGTCAATGGCGCGGCTGAGGCCACCGGTCTGGCGCTCCATGTGGAAGCGCAGGGAGAGCGCATGCAGGTGGCGGAAGGTGGCGAGCCCGGCCCGGCGCACGGCGTTCTGCTCGACGGCGGAGAACAGGCTGTCACGCAGTTCGCCGAAGCCCAGTGCGGCGACCCTGACGGCGCCGTAGGCGAGCAGCAGGCCGAGCGGCACCACCAGGACCAGCGCGGCCGCGCCGGCTCCGGTCCCCGAAGCGGTCGCCGCCGGCGTCAGCGCATCGACCGCCGCTTTGAGGATCAGGGGCACGGTCACCGTGGCCAGCTTGGCCAGCACCAGGAAAACCATGGCGACGGCGACGCGCAGCTTCAGGTCGCTGCGCCCGGCCGGCCAGAGATAGGGCAGCAGCCCGGCCAGCACCTTCAACTGGCCGAGGCCGACCTTGACGTCAGAGGAATGAGAGGAGCTGCGCATAAGCCCAAGATATAGGGGCCCGGAAGGGCCGCGCCAAACGTTCTGTACGCAGGGCAGGGTCCCGACCCGCCCGCACCGTCACGCGAAGACAGCGGGGTACCGGCTTCACGCCGCCTTGCGGCGCTGCTTCACCAGGCCGAGGATCTCGCTGGCGGCATGGGGGATGTTGGAGCCGGGGCCGTAAATCGCCGAGACGCCGGCCTTCATCAGCATGTCGTAGTCCTGCGGCGGGATGACGCCGCCGCAGATGACGACCACGTCGCCGGCGCCCTGGGCGCGGAGCTGTTCGATCAGCGCGGGGACGAGGGTCTTGTGGCCCGCCGCCTGGGTCGAGACGCCGA
>DAIQBR010000237.1:6071-6297 GCA_036781105.1 Kiloniellaceae bacterium | reverse complement strand
TGGTGAAGGCGCAGCAGGTGAAGAACACGGTGATCGTGCCGGTCGGCTCCAAGGGCGGCTTCGTCATGAAGCAGCCGCCGCCGCCCGAGGCGGGCCGCGACGCTTTTCTGGCTGCCGGCATCGAGTGCTACAAGACCTTCATTCGCGGCCTGCTCGACATCACGGACAACCTGAAGCGCGGCAAGATCGCGCCGCCCAAGCAGGTGCTGCGCTACGACGGTGACGA
>DAIQBR010000237.1:0-6034 GCA_036781105.1 Kiloniellaceae bacterium | reverse complement strand
CGACAAGGGAACGGCGACCTTCTCCGACATCGCCAACGGTGTCTCCGCCGACTACGGCTTCTGGCTCGACGATGCCTTCGCCTCCGGCGGCTCGGCCGGCTACGACCACAAGAAAATGGGCATCACCGCGCGCGGCGCCTGGGAGTCGGTGAAGCGCCACTTCCGCGAACTCGGCAAGGACATCCAGCAGGAGACCTTTACCTGCATCGGCTGCGGCGACATGTCGGGCGACGTCTTCGGCAACGGCATGCTGCTGTCCGACAAGACCTTGCTGATCGGTGCCTTCAATCACGTGCACATCTTCGTCGATCCCACGCCGGACCCGGCGGCGACCTGGGCAGAGCGCAAGCGCCTCTTCGACCTGCCGCGCTCGGCCTGGACCGACTACGATGCCAAGCTGATCTCCAAGGGCGGCGGGATTTTTGAGCGCAGTGCCAAGTCGATCAAGCTGTCGCCGGAGATGAAGCAGCTCTTCGGCCTCGCCAAGGACAGCGTCACGCCGACCGAGCTGATCCAGGCCATGCTGCTGGCCGAGGTGGAGCTGCTGTGGTTCGGCGGTATCGGCACCTATGTGAAAGCCTACTCGGAAAGCCATCTCGACGTCGGCGACCGCGCCAACGACGCCTTGCGTGTCAACGGCGAGGATCTGCGCGCCAAGGTGATCGGCGAAGGCGCCAACCTGGGCGTCACCCAGCTGGGCCGCATCGAATACGGCATGGCCGGAGGCCGCTGCAACACCGACTTCATCGACAACTCGGCCGGCGTCGACTGCTCGGACCACGAGGTCAATATCAAGATCCTGCTCGGCGACGTGGAGCAGGCCGGCAAAATGGACCGCAAGGACCGCGACAAACTGTTGGAGAAGATGACCGACGAGGTCGCCGAGCAGTGCCTGCGCGACAACTATCTGCAGAGTCAGGCGATCACCGTTACCCATATGCTGGGCGGCCACCTGCTCGACCGCTTCGCGCGCTTCATGCGTACCCTCGAAAAGGCGGGCCAGCTCAATCGCCGCATCGAGTACCTGCCCGACGATGAGGAAGTGCTGGAGCGCATGAAGCGCGGCGAAGGTCTGACCCGGGCCGAAATCGCCGTGCTGCTGTCGTATTCAAAGCTGGTGCTCTACGACCAGCTGCTGGAATCGAACCTGCCTGACGACGCCTACTTCGTCGCCGACCGCGCGGCCTACTTCCCCAAGCCGCTGCGCGAGCCCTACGCGGCGCAGATCGAACGCCACCGGCTGAAGCGGGAGATCGTGGTGACGGTGGTCAGCAACAACCTGATCAACCGTGTCGGCATCAACTTCGTGCACGAGGTGCGCGAGAAGACCGGCATGCCGCCGGAGGAGATCGTGAAGGCCTACGTCATCACCCGCGAGATCTTCGGCATGCGCAAACTCTGGGCCGAGATCGAGGCGCTCGACAACAAGGTGCCGGCCAGGCTGCAGGCGCAGATGCTGGCCGAATCCGGCCGGCTGATCGAGCGCGAAACCGTGTGGCTGCTGCGTGAAATCGGCATTCCCCTCGATATCGCGGGCGAGGTCGACCGTTTCGGGGCGGGCGTCGCGACGCTGATCGACCGCATCGAGTCGCTGCTCTCCCCCGCCGACCGGGAGTCGCTTGATCAGCGTTCCGAGCAGTTCACCGAGCAGGGCGTGCCGCAGGCCCTGGCCAGGCGCGTCGCCAGCCTGCCGCTGCTGGCGCCGGTCTGCGATATCGTGCGCATCGCCGCCACGCTGAAGCTTGCGGTGGAGAAGGTGGCCGACGCCTATTTCCAGATCGGCGAGCGCTTCGGCTTCGACTGGCTGCGCCGTTCGGCCGGTTCGCTGCCGACCGACACCGCCTGGGACAAGCTTGCGGTCTCCGCCATCATCGACGATTTCTACGGTCACCAGAGCGAGCTGACCACCCGCGTGCTGAACGGCAAAGGCGCGGGCAAGGGCGCTGCCGCCGGCACCGACAAGGTGATCGCCACCTGGTCGGCCGGCCGCGAGCCGCTGGTGGCCCGCACCGAGCAGCTGTTGGAGGAGCTGAAGACTTCCGGCACACCGGACTTCGCCATGCTGGCCGTCGCCAACCGGCAGCTGAAGTCGATGGTGTCGGGCTAGGCGCGCGGGAGTTCCGCCATAGATCACACGTCCAGCGCCTCCGCCGGCGGGCAGCCGCCGACGCCGCCGGACGGCCGGTGGCGGGGCCGCCGGGCGCCCGCCGCGGCGTGGTGCCTCTTCGATTGGGCCAACTCCTCCTACCCGACGGTGATCGTCACCTTCGTCTTCGCCGCCTACTTCACGCGCGGCGTGGCGGAGACGCCGGAGACGGGCACCGCGCAGTGGGGCTTCATGCTGAGCCTCTCGGGCCTGGCGCTTGCGTTGCTGGCGCCGGTGCTCGGCGCCATCGCCGATCAGGGGGGCGGGCGCAAGCCGTGGCTCGCCGCCTTCACGGTGATCGCCGTGGCCTGCGCCGTCGGCCTGTGGTGGATCGAGCCGGACCCGGCGTTTGTGCTGCCGGCCCTGTTGCTGGTCGCGCTGGGCAACACGGCTTTCGAGTTCGGCCAGGTCTTCGTGAACGCCATGCTGCCGCAGATCGCACCGAAGAGTCATCTCGGCCGCCTGTCCGGCTGGGCCGGCGGGCTCGGCTATGCCGGCGGTCTGGCCTGCCTGGCACTCTGCCTCGCGCTTTTCGTGCTGCCGGCGACGCCGATCTTCGGCCTCGATCGTGACCGCGCCGAGGACGTGCGCGCCACCGGCCCCTTCGTCGCGCTGTGGTTCGCGGTCTTCGCGCTGCCGCTGTTCTTCCTGCTGCACGAACACCCGCAGCCTTTCCGCACTTCCGCCGCGGTGCGGCAGGCCGAGCCCCGGCCAGACCTGGCGCTTCCTGCTGGCGCGCATGCTCTACACCGACGGTCTCAACACCCTCTTCGCCTTCGGCGGGATCTATGCCGCCGGAACTTTCGGCATGAGCTTCCAGGACATTCTGGTCTTCGGGATTCTGCTGAACGTGACCGCCGGCCTCGGCGCCTTCGGCTTTGCCTGGGTCGACGATTTCGTCGGCGCCAAGTTCACCATCCTGTTCTCGGTGGCGGCGCTGATCGGGCTCGGCGCGGCGATCCTGCTGATCGACAGCCAGCTGTGGTTCTACATCCTGGGCTGCGGCATCGGCGCCTTCATCGGGCCGGCACAGACCGCCAGCCGCTCCTACTACGCGCGCATCGTGCCGCCGCAGCTCGCCACCGAGTTCTTCGGGCTCTACGCGCTCTCCGGCAAGGTGACGGCCTTCCTCGGTCCGGCGCTGGTCGGCTGGGTCACCTACCAGGCCGACAGCCAGCGCTGGGGCATGGCCACGATCCTGCTGTTCTTCCTCGCCGGCCTGGCGCTGCTCTGGCCGCTCGCGGATCCGCAGAAGAAACCTCAGCAGCAGGCCCCCTAACAGCAGGACCGGCGTCCGGCATTCACCTCGCCGGGCAGGCGCAGGCTGCGCAGGCTGCAGCCGCCGACCAGCACGCGGAACAGCCCGCGGAAAGCGTCGCGCAGGGCTTCGCCCTGCAGGCGGCGTCCGCGGGCGAGGGCGCGCTCCAGCTCGCGGCGGCTGGGGGTCGCAGCGGGGGCTGTCTCGATCCGGCTCATGGCAGTGGCCTCGCTTGGACGGGTCTTGGGGGAAAGGCCCCTGAAGCTACGGCCATGCCCCATGTTTGATAATCCTGCAATTTGTCATATGATTTGTGCCTAACGGGCATAGAAAGGGGTGCCATGGACAGTCTCGAAGGGCTTCCGGTCTTCGTCCGCGCGGCGCGCGAGGGCAGCTTCTCGGCGGCGGCGCGGGCCCTCGGCCTGACGCCTTCGGCGGTCAGCAAGCAGATCGGCCGGCTGGAGGACCAGCTCTCGGTGCGCCTCTTCAACCGCACCACCCGGCGCCTCAGCCTGACCGAGGAGGGGGCGGCCTTCTTCGAACGCACCAGCCGCATCCTCGCCGACCTCGACGATGCCGCGGCCTCGGTCTCCAGCCTGCGCGCGGAGCCGCGCGGGCGCCTGCGCGTGACCATGCCGACGGCCTTCGGCGTCATTCACCTGCTGCCGGCGCTGCCGGGCTTCCTGGCGCGCCATCCGGAAGTGACCCTGGAGATCGACCTCAACGACCGCTTCGTGAACATGGTGGAGGAGGGCTTCGACATCGCCCTGCGCGTCGGCGACCTGCAGGATTCGAGCCTCATCGGGCGCCGCCTCGCCGCCAACCGCCGGGTGCTGGCCGCCGCGCCTTCCTATCTCGCCGGGCGCGCCGCGCCGCGGACACCGGCAGACCTCGCGCAGCACAACTGCCTGATCTACACCTACCGCGCCCAGCGCAACGACTGGCACCTGGTCGACGACGCCGGCAACGAGACGAGGGTCACCGTCAGCGGCAACCTGGAGACCAACAACCCGATGATGCTGCGCGCCTCGGCGCTGGCCGGCCTCGGCGTGGTGCTGCTGCCGCTGTGGATCATCGGGCCGGACATCAAGGCCGGGCGCCTGCGGCAGGTGCTGGCGGACTACCACTGGCCGGACAGCGCGATCCAGGCGGTCTACCCGCCGGGACGCCACCTCTCGGCCCGGGTGCGCAGCTTCGTCGATTTCCTGGTCGAGCAGTTCGCCGAGTAGCGGGGCGCTCGCGCGTCCTTGCCCGGCGTGTCTTTATCCCGCTGTCTTGGGCTTCTTCGGCTCGCTGTATTTCTTCACCGCGGTTTCGATGTCCTTCAGCAGCGCCGCACCGATCTCGCCGCCGTCGCCGCGAACCTGCTTGGTGAAGACCAGCCGGATCGCGTCGATGTGGGCCTCCAGCAGCTTCAGCCGCTTCTCGGTGATCTCGACGTTGCTGTCGGTGGTGGCCTCGTAGAGCGTCTTGCCGAAGGCCGAGATCAGCGGATAGTCGAAGATGCCGCCCTGTCCGCGCAGTTCGTGGGCCACGCCGTTGATGGTCCCCAGCTGAACGTGGCTGGCGCCTTCCCCGCGGCAGAGGGCGCGGTAGGCCTGCGTCATCTGTTCCAGGTAGCGCTGCACCCAGACCGAGTAGTCGCCCACCAGTTCCTGCACCTTGGCCTCGGCGGCCTGGATCACCAGGGGATCGAAGTCGATCTGGCCGCGCAGGGCGTTGGGGCCCAACTTGTCGCGCAGCCGGTTGGCCGGCCGGAAGTAGATCGCGCGCACGTCGTCGCGCAGGGTGCGCACGTTCGAGAAGGCGTGGACCACCTGGATCTCCGAGGCCTTGGTGACGCGGCGGTCCTGGCCTGCCTGCCCCGACTCCGGATCGCCGGCGTTCCAGCGGGTCGGGCGCTCCTTGCGGCGGCGGTCGGGGCCGAAGTAGCCCGGGGCCAGCACGAACTGGCGGGGATTGGTGATGACTTCCAGCACCCGGTCGCTGAGTGACTTGGCGGAAAACGGCTTGGCGAGAAATTCCGTCAGGCCGGCGTCGCGGGCGCTCTCGACGACCGCCTGGTCGGCGGCGCCCGACACCATCACGAAGGGCACGAAGCGGTCCGGCGCGTCCTTGCTGGTGCGCACCCAGCGCAGGAACAAGAGGCCGTCGACCTGCGCCATGACGAAGTCGGAGAAGATGATGTCGACGGTGCCGATCCCGGCGGAGACGGGATCCTTGCGGCTCAGCTTCAGCCGGTCGATGGCGTGGCGGGCGCTGCCCATGTCGGTGATGCTGGTCAGGCCCAGGGTGCGCAGCGTCGAGACGATGAGGTTGCGGATGAAGGCATTGTCATCGACCACCAGGACGTTGATGTTATCCCACTTCAGTTTCGGCATGGCAGGCTTTGGCGGTCCCATTCCCGTTGCGGCTGGCGGCTCAAGCGCCCGGCGCCGGCCCGTTTTTCGATTCGAAGGGGCCGATGCTAGTGGAAAGTCCTGAACAATTTGCCACAAAGCGGCGGGAAATGCTGCAGTCCGGGCGCGAAGCGGCCTGGCGCCGCGCTAGTGGCGGAAGTGCCGCATGCCGGTGAAGACCATGGCCAGGCCGGCTTCGTCGGCGGCGGCGATGACCTCCTCGTCGCGCAG
>DAIQBR010000236.1:0-6298 GCA_036781105.1 Kiloniellaceae bacterium | reverse complement strand
CAGGTCTCGTTGCCGTCCCATACCGGCGCCACGGAGTTCGTCGCGGTGTCACGGTCGCGGTCGTCGTCGAGCAGCGGGAAAATCACGCCGATGCCGAGATCGAAGCCGTCGAGCACGACATAGGCCAGCACCGCAAAGGCGATGAGACCGGCCCAGATGAAGGGGAGATCCAGTTCCATCCTGCGCCTCCTACCGGTCGCCGCGCGGTTCGGCCATGACCGCGCCCGGCGCGATTCCGGCGGCACGGGTCACACCGAGGTCGTCTTCCGTCCTTGCCTGCGGCGCGCGCGCCATGAGGCGCAGCACATAGAGCGTGCCGCTGCCGAAGACGGCGAAGTAGACGACAACGAAAGCGATCAGCGAGGCCCCTACCGCCGGCGCTTCCAGCGGCGAGACCGACTGCGCGGTGGTGAGCTGGCCGTAGACGGTCCAGGGCTGGCGGCCGACCTCGGTGGTGATCCAGCCGGCCAGCACCGCACCGAAGCCGGCCGGCCCCATGGCGACGGCGGCGCGCTGCAGCCAGGTTGCCTCGTAGAGGTGCCCGAAGAGACGCACGCCCAGACCCCAGAAGCCGAGGCCGACCATGAGGAAGCCGAGGCCGACCATGACCCTGAAGCTCCAGAACACGATCTCCGCGGGCGGGCGCTCATCCTTCGGCCAGGCCTTCAGGCCCTGCACCGAACCGTCCCAGGCGTGGGTCAGGATCATCGAGCCGAGATAGGGAATCTCGATCCTGAAGCGCGTTTCTTCACCGGTATCGTCGGGCAGGCCGAAGAGGATCAGCGGCGCGCCCTGCTGTTCGGTTTCCCAGTGGCCCTCCATGGCGGCGACCTTCGCCGGCTGATGTTCCAGGGTGTTGAGACCGTGCAGGTCGCCGGCCACCACCTGCAGCGGCGCCACGACCAGCACCATCCACAGCGCCATGGAGAACATGAGGCGCGCGCCCTGGTCGTAAGAGTCGCGCAGCAGGTGCCAGGCGCCGGCGGCGCCGACCACCAGGGCGGTGGTGAGATAGGCCGCCAGCACCATGTGCACAAAGCGGTAGGGGAAGGAAGGATTGAAGATCGCCGCCCACCAGTCGGCGGGCACGTACTGGCCGACGGCATTGATCTCGTAGCCGGCGGGCGTGTGCATCCAGGAGTTCACCGAAAGGATCCAGAATGCCGAGAACAGCGTGCCCACGGCGACCATGAGGGTGGCGAAAAAGTGCAGCTTCGGGCCGACCTTGTTGAGGCCGAACAGCATGACCCCGAGGAAGCCGGCCTCCAGGAAAAAGGCGCTCAGCACCTCGTAGCCCATCAGCGGCCCGAGGATCGGCCCGGTCTTGTCGGAAAAGACGCTCCAGTTGGTGCCGAACTGGTAGCTCATGACGATGCCGGAGACCACGCCCATGCCGAAGACCACCGCGAAGATGGTCTTCCAGTAATGGAACACCGTCATGTAGCGCTGTTCCCGGGTCAGCAGCCACAGCGCCTCCAGCACCGCGAGGTAGCTGGCAAGCCCGATGGTGAAGGCCGGAAAGATGATATGGGCGGAGACGGTGAAGCCGAACTGGATGCGGGCGAGAATCAGGGCGGCCGCGGAGTCGAACATCTCAGAGCACCCCTCGCATATCTGTCGCTCCCTCCAGAATGACCCGGCCGCCCGCCGCACTGCAGGCGGCATGTCGTCGCAGGCTAGCACAGAGCAGCCACGGCGCCTTAGGGCTAATGGCCCTGCAGCGCAGAGGTTCCTTCCCGGCAGCAGCGGCCGCCGCCTTGTCCGTTGCCGCCGCGGTTCAGGAAGGCTATGACAGCGGCGCGCCCTGATCCCTGCGGAAACCCTTGCCGATGAATGCCGTCATCTTCGACCTCGACGGGACGCTGATCGACAGCGCGCCCGACCTGCGCGCCGCGGCCAACCTGATGCTGGCCGAACACGGCCTGGCGCCCCTCGACCTCGCCATGGTGACTAGCTTCATCGGCAACGGCATCCCGAAGCTGGTCGAGCGCTGCTTCACCCACCACGGCGCGGCACCGGATGACCCCGCAGCGGAGATCGCCCGCTTCAAGGCGTTCTACGACGGCGAGGGTCACCGGCGCACGGTCTTCATGCCCGGCGTCGAGGCGGCCTTGCGGCGCCTCGCCGAGGCGGGCTTCTCCCTCGGGATCTGCACCAACAAAGATGGCGATGCGGCCGGTGCCATCCTCGCAAGCCTCGGCGTCGAGGCGCTCTTCACTGCGGTGGTCGGCGGTGATAGCCCTTTGCCGAAGAAGCCCGATCCGGCGCCCTTGCGCGCCTGCGTGGAGGCCTGCGGCGGTGGCCCCGCGCTCTACGTCGGCGACAGCGAGACCGATGCGGCAACCGCCGCCGCCGCCGGCCTGCCCTTCCTGCTGTTCACCGAGGGCTACCGCAAGGGCCCGCCGGAGGCGATGGTCCACGCCGCGGCCTTTGATGACTTCGCCGCCCTGCCCGGCCTCGTCGCCGGCTATACCAGGCCCGCGCCGGCCAGGCCGTCGTAAACCAGCTTCACGCCGGTCAGCGCCAGGAACACGTAGCAAGCGGCGTAGAACAGGCCCGTCGGCACGCGGTTGTGCAACCAGATACCGGCGAGGATGCCGGCGACGGCGACCGGAAAGAGCACGGCGGAGGTCGCCAGGTTCTCGCCGGTGAACAGCCCCAGCGCCGTGTAGGGCACCAGCTTCACGTAGTTCACCAGCAGGAAGAAGGCGACGGTGGTGGCCTGGTACTGGGTCTTGGGCAGAGCGAGCGGCAGCAAATAGACGTTCACCGGCGGCCCGCCGGCGTGGGCGGTGAAGGACGTGAAGCCGGAGACGGCGCCCCACAGCCAGCCGCTGGCGGGGCCCGGCTTACGCTGTGCTCCGCCGTCGCTGTGCCAGCGCCGCAGCAGATAGTTGGCCGTGAAGCCGAGGGCGATGAGGCCGATCAGCAGGCGGATGGTCCAGGGCGCCAGCAGGTGAAAGGTCAGCGCGCCGAAGGCGATGCCGACCACGGCGGCCAGCGCCAGGCGCAGCAGCACCCGGCCCTCCCACTTCTTCCAGTAGGCCCAGATGCCGACCAGGTCCATGAGGCAGAGAATCGGCAGCATGATGGCGGCGACCTGCACCGGCGGGAGCACCAGCGCCATCATCGGCACCGCCAGCATGCCCAACCCGGCACCGAATCCGCCCTTGGAAACGCCGGCAATGAGCACGGCCGGCACCGCGGCGAGGTAGAACAGGGGATCGGCAATCATTCGTGAGACGACAAAAGCGGCGGCAGGGAAACGGCAGGGCGCCATCGGCGGGGCCGCCACACTGGCGCAGTTTTCTCCCGGCGGCAATGGCTTAGCCGGCGGCGCTCGCACAGACGGTGATCGCAGTCACTCCGCACGCCTCACCACCACGTGAAGGCCAAGCGCGCCTCGCGACTCGGGGGTGCGCTGGACCGCCCCTGCCCGCAGTGGCAGGATGACGAAGCGGTCTTGCCTGATTTGGGTCCACCCCTCTTGGACGGGAGTTGCGCATGGTGCGGAGACGAGGCTTGTCCCCCACGCGGCTGATGTCGCTGCTGCTGCCGGTCCTCGCCTTCTGCTTCGCACTTGCTGTTGCCGCCCCGCCCGCTTCCAGCCAGACCGGCCTGCCCAACACGGCATCGAAAGAGCGCACTTCCGTCGACCTGGAACTGGTCCTCGCGGTCGACGTCTCGCTCTCCATCGATGCCGGCGAGGCGCGGCTGCAGCGCGACGGCTACGTCGCCGCCTTCCGCGACCCGCAGGTGCTGGAGGCGATCAAGGGCGGCATCCTCGGGCGCATCGCCGTCACCTATTTCGAGTGGGCCAACTCGGCGCACAACCATCTGGTGGTCGGCTGGACCCTCATCGACTCGCCGCGCGCGGCCGAGGCCTTCGCCGTCTCGCTGGCACAGCGCCGCCCGGGGCCGGCCCACTACACCTCGATCAGCGGCGCCATCGATTTCGGTGCGACGCTGTTCAGGGACAACGGCTTCGACGGCACGCGTCAGGTGATCGACGTCTCCGGCGACGGCCCCAACAACTCGGGCCGGCCGGTGCGCATGGCCCGCGACGAGGCGGTCAAGAAAGGCGTCACCATCAACGGCCTGCCCATCGTCAACGACCGACCCAACCCCTGGGGCCGCCCGCCCCCGCCCAACCTGGACAAGTATTACTTCAACAACGTGATCGGCGGACGCGGCGCCTTCATCGTCGTCGCCAAGGGCTTCAAGAACTTCGCCGAGGCGATCCGCAACAAGATGGTGCGCGAGATCGCGGGGCGCCGCTACCGCGAGATCGTGCCGGCGGCGGCGCGGGACTAGTCCGCGGAAAAAGAGCCCGCAATGGCCCCTACTCCGCCGGCGCCTCGACCGCCCGCAGGCCGGCCCGGGCGCTCTCGCACCGGTATAAGAGCCAACCGAACAGCAGCATCGCGGCCAGGGCGGCCACCGACCCGCCCGCGGCGAAGGGCTCGCCGGCGGCATTGCCGGTATGCAGGAGCGCGATGCCGACGGTCATCACGACCGTCCCGGCGATCCAGGCCCAGACCTGGACCAGCGCCGTCCGGGCACGGTCGAGCGCCGGGTGCAGCCGGTAGTAGATCCCGAAGAGGAAGAGCGAGACCCAGCCCAGCAGGTTGAGGTGGGCGTGGGCCGGCATCGCGGAATGGTCCTTGGTCATGGCCATCTGGATGCCCCAGGCCATGCCGACGACGACGGCGATCACGGCGGCGCGAAAACTGAGCGACGAGGCTGTCACGGCTTCCTCCGGTATGTGGGGGATGAGGGTCGAGCGATGGTGCGGGTCCGGCCGGCCGGTCAGGCCGCCAGGAAGGCCTGGCCGTCGAGGCTCGCGACCAGGGCGTCGAAGTCGGCGTTGACCGCCGCCCAGCCCGGCAGCGCCTTCATCCCGTCCAGCCAGCGGGCGACGTTGGGGTAGGCCCCGAAGTCGAACCCGATCGCCTCGGCCAGGGTGATCTGGCCGGCGCCGAGGAAGTCGGCAAGGGTCAGCCGGCCGAGACAGAGGTGGCTCGCATCCGGCCCGATCAGATGGCGGTCGAGGATGTCGAGCCAGTGGCGGGTCCGCTCCAGGCCCCAGGCGACCGCCGCCGCGGTGCCCTCGGCGCTGCGCCGGGCGTGGTGCGGGAACAGCTGCGGGTAGACCAGGTTGAATCCGAGGTCGCGGTAGAGGTTGGCGTTGCACCAGTCCATCGCCTCGTTGATCCGGGCGCGGTCCTGCGGATCCGTGGGGTAGGTGGGCGAGCCGGTCTTGTCGGCGAGGTATTTCAGGATCGCCGAGCTCTCCGTCAGCCGGAAGCCACCGTCCTCGAGCACCGGCACCAGGCCGACCGGGTTGACCGCCTGGAAGGCCGGCTGGGCCTGCTCGCCGGTCGAAAGGTCGACGACCTGCCGGTCGAGCTCGATGCCCGCCTCGGCGGCGAAGAGCATCACGGCGCGGCTCGCCGGCGAAACGGGGTTCATGTAGAGCTTCATCGCTGCCTCCTGGGGCGAATGGCGTGTCCAATCGGGAGCACCATGCCCCGAACGGCCATTCGGCAGAAGCCACAGGGTACCGAACGCATTGTTCGGTTTGCCCGAACCTCAGTCGGGCGGAACCAGGCCGGCCGCGGCGAGATCGCGGTCCCACGGGGGCGGGTTGCCGAGCGACGCCTTCACGTGGTCGACGAGGGCGCGCAGGCGCGGCAGGCCGCGATTGGCGCGGGGGAAAACCGCCGCGATCGTGTCGGTTTCCGGCTGGGCGCCGAGATCGACCGGGATCAGCCGACCGGCGAGGAGGTCCTTGGCCACCAGGAAGGTCGGCAGGAGCGTGACGCCGACCCCTTCGATAGCCGCATCGCGCATCATCGTGCCGTTGTCGGTCTCGAAGCGGCCCGCGATGCGGGCCGAGCGCCGGCCGCGCCCGGTCTTGAACGTCCAGTCCTGGGTGACGCGGCGGTTGCGGCAGCCCACGCACTCGTGCTTGCCCAGGTCGGCGAAGGAGGCCGGCATGCCGTGGCGGTCGGCATAGGCCGGGCTGCAGACGACGATCCGGCGTCCGGTGGTCAGCTGGCTCGCGATCAGGTCCGAGCTCTGCAGCCGGCCGCCGCGGATCGCCAGGTCGAACCCCTCCTGGACGATGTCGATGACCCGGTCGGAGACGGCGACCTCCAGCGTGATCCGGGGATGCGCCTCCAGGAAGGCGGCGAAGATCGGCGCGAGCCAGTCCAGCGCCAGCGAGGCCGGCACGGCGACGCGCAGGCGTCCGGTGAGCACGCCGCCCCGGTCGGCGACGGCGTCGCGGGCGGCG